>NC_006908.1:0-300000 GCF_000008365.1 Mycoplasma mobile 163K | reverse complement strand
TCACTAACAATTAAAATTTTCTTTAAGTTGTTAATTTTTAAATCCTCTAATTTTTTTATTAATTCTTGTGAAGAAATTTTTTCTAATTTTAAATCCTCAACTAAAATAGCGTTTTTATTTGCAAGTAATGTCAGTGAAGATAAAAATGCAAGATTACGAACTTTTTTATTTATTTTAAAATCATATTTTTTTTGTGGTTTAGGACCAAAAGTAATTCCTCCACCTACTCAAATAGGTGATCTTGTAGAACCAGCTCTTGCTCTACCTGTTCCTTTTTGTTTTCATGGCTTTTTACCACCACCACTTACTTCACTTCTTGTTTTAGTTGAATGTGTCCCTTGTCTTTGGGATGCTCTTTCAAATAAAATAGAATCAAAAATAGCTTGAGTATTAATTTTTTCTTCAGATAAACCAAAAATTCCCTTGGGTAAACTAACTGTATTTTTAAACAAAATATTTTTTGCTTCATTTGTTTTTGATGATAGAACTTTAATTTTTGATTTTTTAGTTTTTACTGGTTCTGATTTGATTGATTCAGTTTTAACTGATTTTACTGATACTTTAGAAACTTTAGTACTTTCAGATTTTGGTTTTGAAACTTTTTCAAGTTTATCTGCTTTTTTTACTTCGGTAGTTTTAGTTACTTTTTTTGTTGGTGCTTTGCTTGCAGAAACTTTAGAAGATTTTTTTACTGGAGTTTTTTCTTTTGTTGTTTTTTTCAATTCTTCAGCCATAACTATTCTCCTTTATCTTCTTTATTTTTGTTTAATTTTTCTGCTTCTTTTCTAACATCATCATCTGAATTAGATTTTTCAGCATTTTGTTTAGCTTCTTGTTCTAATTTTTCTTTTTCTTTCATTGCTGCATGAATTATTTCTTCCATCTCATGAATTTTCATATCAACACTTACTTCAGCACCATATTTTTTAGCTGATTCAAGTAATTGGTTTTTTAGAATTGCTTCTTTAATATTAACTAATTCAATTGCTTCTCTTGAAGGAAGATTTTTAATAGCGCTTTTAATAATTAAAAAACAATTTTTTGGCCCTGGGACAGATCCTTTTACTAACAAAATATTGTTCTTGATATCTACTTTTACAACTTCTAAATTTTGAATTGTTCTTTGTACATTTCCTAAATGACCAGGCATTGTCATACCTTTAAGAACTTTGTTTCCAGCAATATCTCCAATTGATCCTGTTTGTCTAACTGGTTTTGATCCACCACCACCACCATGCGATTTTGGACCGATTTTTTGATTGTGTCTTTTGATTGTTCCAGCAAATCCTTTTCCTTTTGAAATTCCTGTAACATCAACTAGCTCTCCACTTTTAAAAATGTCTGCTTTTACTAAATCGCCAAGATTATATCCATCCATATTACGGATTTCTTTAACGAAGCGCTTAGGCGTTGTGTTTGATTTTTTAAAATGACCAATTTCTGGTTTTTTAAATTTTCTTTCTTTTTGATCAAAAGCACCAAGTTGCAATGCAACATAGCCATCTTTAGTGTTTTCGAATTTATGTGTAACAACATTTGGTTTAACTTCAATTACAGTTACAGGAACTTTGTTTCCTTGTGCTGTATAAATTTGAGTCATCCCAATTTTTTGTCCTAAGATTCCTTTCATCTTTTCTCCTAATTTTTATAATTTAATTTATTTCTTTTATTTCAACTTGAACACCAGTAGAAATCTCTTGTCTTTTCAAAGCGTCCAACATTTTTTTGTCAAGATTTTCAAAGATAATTAATCTTTTATGTGTTCTACTTTCAAATTGTTCACGTGAATCTTTATTAACGTGTACTGACCTTAAAATTGTAATTCTTTCAATTTTAGTAGGTAGTGGAATTGGTCCACTCATCTTGATGTCTTTTGACTTTGCAAAAGCTACAAATTTTTTTGAAACTTCTTCAATTAAATCTGCATCAAATGATTTTAGTTTAATTTTAATTTTGCTCATTTTGTTGCTCCTTTGTTCTTTTTGAACTGGCTCCACATAAAAACTTGAAACTCTTAACAACTACTCTTGGAGTATCAACAACCTTATGCTTCTTAACCATGTTTTATAATGTGCTTTTTTATTATATACTAAAAGAAAAAAACCTTTAAATATTTTCAAAAAATTGTGTAAAGTTTATGAATTTTAAACAATAAACATTAAAAAAGGCATTGAAACTATTAACAAACTTGTATTTAATCACATAAAAGCTCTTGATGCTAGTGAACCAGTTCCTAAATACATTAAGTTCATTGAGGCATTTGTTCCCGGGCCAATAAAAACAAAATAATAAATTAAATATCAAAATGGATTTGTTACACCAACAAATGTATTTAAAACAAAAATAGAATAAATGGAATAAAATCTAAATATTGAAACATAAGCAAAAAAACAAAAATAGTGAAAAAAAACGATTCAAAAAAATCTTAAATATTTTTTAAAAGAACTACCTTTTTCTCTGGGGGCAATTATTTGTTTCATAAAATTAGAATAAAATCTTAAAATTATTTAAATAATTTTAAGTATGTTGAATACCCTTCCTTTTCAAGATCTTCTTTTTTTATAAATTTTAATGATGCACTATTGATACAAAAACGCAAGCCACCTTTATCTCTTGGTCCATCATTAAAAACATGACCTAAATGCGAATCAGCATTTTTAGATCTAATTTCAACTCTAGTCATTCCTGAAGTGAAGTCCATTTTTTCTTCTATAACAAATGGATCAATTGGTTTTGTAAAAGCAGGTCAACCACAGCCTGAATTATACTTATCTTTCGATATAAATAAAGGTGTCCCATCTACAATATCTATATAAATACCTTCTTCAAAATGATTGTCAAATTCATTGTTATAAGGTCTTTCGGTTCCATTTTCCTGAGTTACTTTTCATTGTAAATCTGTCAATCTTTTCTTCAATTCATTTTTATCTATATTTTTTTTCATATTATTCCTTAATTAGTAATTTTGTATAACTATATTATTATATATTAGTTATAAGGATTTTGAAAATCTAAAATTTAATTGGTTTATATAAACTTTTAACATTAGGTAAATATTCATGATTTTGTTCATCTTCAGGGTGTAAATAAATATTTTCTAAAAAATTTGTTCCTCAACCTGTTTTATATCTTGATTCAATTAAAACTAAATTTGATTTTTGATTAATTCTAGGGTGGATAAATTGAACTTTTTTTGGTTCGAAATCATATTTTCTTAAAATTGTAAAAAAATCAATTGATCTCTCAGTTGGTATTACAACCGAAAAATATCCTTTTTGTTTAATAATTTTAGAAGCTCCTTTTATTAATTGATCAAAATTGAGTTTAAGATCATAAGTTGCAATTAGTTTTTCTTTACTTACATTTTTTAATTGTCTTTTACCAATTTGATAAAATGGAGGATTACAAATGATTGAATCATATTTTTTTGCTTGATTTTTATTATGTTTTTTTCAAAAAGAATTAAAATTAGCATGAATAATTGAGATTTGTTCTTCTTTTGAATTCATAATAACATTAAAATTAGCTAAATGAATCGCTTTTTTTTGCAATTCAATTGCATCAATTTTAATATTCTTATTTCTCTCAGAAACAAAAATTGCAAGAGCTGCATTATTTGTTCCTATTTCAAGAATACTTTTAGTTTTGGAATTTATAGAACAAAAATTACCCAATAAAATTGTGTCTACAGAATAATTAAACATTGTTTTATCTTGATAAATAAATAAATTTGAATCAAATCCCAAAGAGTTTTTCTCTCAAGTTTTCTTTACTTTTAGTATCATAATTTAAATTATAAATAAAAAAGAATCTTATTAAAGATTCTTGGTCCTAAATGATATGGTGGGAACGAATGGACTCGAACCATCGACCTCACGATTATCAGTCGTGTGCTCTAACCAGCTGAGCTACGCTCCCATAAAATAAACTTTTATTCTTTTATTATATATAAATAAAAAGTTTTTAAAAATAAAAATTTATTAACGTTTTGAAAATTGTCTTGCTTTTCTAGCTTTTTTCAATCCTGGTTTTTTACGTTCTTTAACTCTAGCATCTCTTGTTAACATTCCTGCTGTTTTTAAGTTTTTACGAAAATCAACTGAAACTTCTAATAAAGCTCTTGCAATTCCTAATCTAATAGCTCCTGCTTGACCACTCAAACCTCCACCTCTTACATTAACAGTAATATCAAATTTTTCTTTTTGATCTGAAATAACAATTGGTTGTAGAGCATCTTTCAATAAGATATCAGACATCAGGTAATCTCTAGCTACTCTTTTGTTAATTAAGAATTCACCTTTACCTGGTCTCAAAATTACTCTCGCAGAAGAACTTTTTCTTCTTCCTAATCCACGGTACATTATATCTGACATTATTTAACCTCTAATACTTCTGGTTTTTGAGCTTCATGATTGTGCTCTCTACCTGCATAAACATATAAATTCCCGAATTGTTTACGACCTAATTTTGTATGCGGAATCATTCCTTTTACAGCTTTTTCAACAAGCGCAAATGGTTTTTTTGCTCTTAAATCTCTTGCATTAATTGCTTTTAAACCACCATTATAACCAGAACTTGAATAATAAATTTTGTCATCTTCTTTTTTTGCTGTTAGGACAACTTTATCTGCATTAATTACAATAATGTTATCACCCATATCAACATTTGGTGTAAAAGTAGGCTTATTTTTACCTCTTAAATAAGATGCTACAACCGATGCTAAACGACCTAGCACCTGACCTTCTGCATCTACAACAAATCATTTTTTATCAGTTTCTTTATGTCTTATAATTGTTGTTTGTCTCATTTGTTCTCCTTAGTTTATTTTAAATTTTAATTTTCTCTTTAGTTGCATAATTATATACTCAATAGAGTTAAGTTTTTATTATTTTACATTAAATTTAATTATTATTTATCATTTATCTATTATTTTTTTCATTTTGATTTTTTAAGCTTTTAAAATATATTTGTTTTCAGTTTAAATATTACTCATTTACTCTTGATAAAACAAAAAAAGCTGCAGTTTCAGATCTTAAAATTCTTTTGCCTAGAGAAATTGTTTTTCAACCTTTTTCAATTGCTGTTTTTATTTCATCTTGAAAAAAACCTCCTTCAGGTCCAATAATAAAAATTGAATTTGAGCAAAACAAATTTGTATTTAATTCTTTACTCAAATCTGTATTTTCGTATGCAATATATTTATATTCATAATTTAAATCCAATACTTGTGAAAAATCAAGTGGTTTTTCCAAAATGGGAACCTTATTTCTAAACGATTGACTTGAAGCGTTTAAAATAATTTCATTTCATCTTTCTATTTTTTTTAAGGCAAAATCTTTTTTAAAATTTGAAAATTTTGAAATAAAAGGGATAATTTTAGTAGCTCCTAGTTCTGTTGCTTTTTGCAAGACTAACTCAAAATTTTTTGGATTAATCAAAGCCATAGCTAAAACAACTTCATTTTTAAACTCATTGTCAATATTTAATTTCTCTACTATAATTGCAATTTTATTTTCTAATTTACATTTATAAAATTCATTATTATAATTGCAAATAAAAAAATCGTTTTTGATTCTTAATACTTTAATGTGATTTAATACTTTTTCATCTAAAATAAAAGTGTTATTTATTTTTTTTGTTACAAAAAATCTATGCATAAGATAATTTTATAAAAAAAATTAAAAATTTGATTATTAAATAAATCTTTATAAAGTTGAAATTTAAAAAACTTTTAATTTATAATGATAAATGAGTTTTAAAACTCCTTGGTTTTTATAAATATATTATCAAAAACCCAGATGACCAAAGGGAGGGGCAAATGCCTAATAAATATGAAATTTTAATTATGACTGATCCAAAAGAAGAAAAGTCAGTAATTGAAAAATTCACAAATCAAATTTTCAAAAAAATTGAAAAATTTGAACAACTTGAAAGAACAGAATTAGCTTATAAAGTTAATCATTCAAGTACAGCGCACTATTTTTTAGTAAATGTTGAAGCAAAAGGACCTGAAATTACTGAATTTAATAGACGTGCAAATATTTCAAAAACTATTTGACGTACTATGGTTATTAACTTAGACACAGAAAAATATTTAAGCAAAAAAGCTAGTGAAAAGAAATTTACTAAAAAAATAACAGCAGATAGACCTAGAAGAAATCCAAGTACAATTAACAGAGAAAATGTTGGAACAGAAAATAAAGAATTTTCAAATAATAGAGAGTCTTCAGGGGAAAAAAGAATCTATACAAGAAAAAAAGTTCAATCTGAAAATAGAGAATAAAAAATTTAGTTTAATAGCACAATGAAGGAGTCTTATATGAATAAAGTATTATTAGTTGGAAGAATTGCTCAAAAAGGAGAATTAAAAGAAACATCTAATTCAAATATTCCATATGTTAGATTTCGTGTTGCTGTAAGAAAAGACAATGTAAGTCAAAACGCAAGAGAAGATAGTGATTTTATTCCGGTGATTGCTTGAAGAAACACTGCTACTTTTGTAAATAATTACATGAACATAGGAGATTTAGTAAGTGTTGAAGGAACTTTTAGCACATCTACATTCAAAAATTCAAATGATGAATTTGTAAATGTTTATGAAGTTACTATTTCAAATATAAAATCTTTAGAAAGTAAAAAAGCTAGAGATGAAAGAAAAGAGTTTCAAGGAACAAATAACTTTGAAACAAAACAAAAATCCAATTCAAATTTTTCAGAACCAACATTTGTTGATTCGAGCGAAAATAAAAGTTCAAAAATTCAAAAAACAAGTCAAAGTTTCAAAACTGAAACTGATGAAGATGAAGAAATGGATTGAGATTTAGAATTTTAGGGAGAATAATGAAAAGAATAATAAGTAAAAAATCAAATAGAATTTTCAAGCCAAAACCTTGCTTTTTCCATGTTGAAAAAATTAAATATATCGATTACAAAGATGTTGAATTAGTTTCAAAATACATCAATAATCATGGAAAAATTTTATCTTCGAAAATCACAGGAAACTGTGCTAAACATCAAAGATTAATTTCAAACGTTATTAAAAGAGCAAGAATTATGGCTTTAATTCCATTTATTTCAGAAAGAATTAGAAAATAAGCTTAAAAAAGCTTGAACATAAGATAAAAAATATTAGAATATTTGATAAAATAATAAGTAATAATTAACTGTTTTATTGCAAGGATAGGTTATAGATGAAAGACTATACTTTGGTGGTTTTAACGCGTTAGAACAGAAATTATAAATCGAAAGGATAAAAAAATATGGCAAAAATTGATTTTGATAGATCAAAGGAACATGTTAATATTGGAACAATTGGTCACGTAGATCATGGAAAAACAACTTTAACAGCTGCAATTGCTACAGTTTTAGCAAAACATGTCGAAGGAAATGAAGCAAGAGACTATGGTTCTATTGATAATGCTCCTGAAGAAAGAGAACGTGGGATTACAATTAATACTTCTCACATTGAATACAATACTGAAAAAAGACACTATGCTCACGTGGATTGTCCTGGGCATGCCGATTATGTTAAAAACATGATCACTGGAGCTGCACAAATGGATGGGGCTATTTTAGTAGTAGCTGCAACAGATGGACCTATGCCTCAAACTAGAGAACACATTTTGTTATCAAAACAAGTTGGAGTTCCTAAAATGGTAGTTTTCCTAAATAAAGTAGATTTATTAGGAAGTGGATCAGAAGCTGAAGAAATGGCTGATTTAGTTGAATTTGAAATTAGAGACTTATTATCTCAATATGAATTTGATGGAGAAAATACTCCTGTTGTTAGAGGATCGGCTCTTAAAGCACTTAATGGTGAAAAAGCTTGAGAAGATAAAGTTATGGAATTAATGAGTCAAGTTGACAATTGAATCGATGCTCCTCTTCGTGAAGTTGATAAACCATTCTTGATGGCTGTTGAAGATGTTTTCACAATTACAGGACGTGGAACTGTTGCTACTGGTAAAGTTGAACGTGGAGAATTGAAAATCAATGAAGAAGTTGATATTGTAGGGTACACAGAAAAACCAAAAAGAACAACAGTTACAGGTATCGAAATGTTCCGTAAAAATCTTAAAACAGCTCTTGCAGGTGATAATGCAGGATTGCTTTTAAGAGGAATTAACCGTGAACAAATTGAAAGAGGTCAAGTATTAGCTAAACCAGGTACAATTGTTCCTCACACAAAATTTAAAGCAGCAATTTATGCTCTTAAAAAAGAAGAAGGAGGGCGTCACACTCCATTCTTCAAAAACTATAAACCACAATTCTATTTTAGAACAACTGACGTAACAGGAGGAATTGAATTACCAAATAATATTGAAATGGTAACTCCTGGAGATAATGTTGATTTAATAGTTGATTTAATATCACCTATTGCAGTTGAAGTTGGAACTAAATTCTCTATTAGAGAAGGTGGAAGAACAGTTGGAGCTGGTTCAGTTACAGAAATTGTTAAATAATTTATTATTAAACAATTAAAGTTATTAATCTTAAACTCAAAATAAAAAACACATGAATGTGTTTTTTATTTTTATTTTCTTACTTTAAATTAGAACGAATTAAAGGCATTGACATACATCTTGAACTACCCATTCCCAAAGAAAGTTGATTACCTTCAAAAGCAATCACTTTCACGCCATGACCTTCCAAGGCTTTTTGGGTTTCGTAATTTCTACTATAACCAATTACAACTCCGGGTCTAATTACTAGATAATTAGCAGCTACAAAATTTGTCTCAATATCAATTGTAATTTGAGAAGCTCCTTTTCCACCAATAGGAATCAAAATAGGATCTTTTCCAATAATTAATTTTAAAAATTCACTTAAAGAAGCATGTAATTCTTTTGAAGAAATTTTTTCATAATCAAGATTGATTTCTCAAAATTTTAAATCAGTTAAAACATTTGGTGAATAAATGAACTTATCGTAATCAATCATTGTTAATCAAGTATCTAAATGCATTAAATTTTTCATTTTTGGAACTTCTACTCCGTAAATTTTTTTAAAAGAACGCTTTGTTTTTTTAAAATTTTCAGCTAGTTCTAAAATTGCACTCATTGTTGTTCTTTCAGAAATTCCGATAATTAGAATTTCTTTTGAATAAACTAAAACATCTCCGCCTTCAATAATACTTATTTGATTATTCAAATCTTTCCTTTCGAAAGCCATATTAACTTTTTTATAAAGTGGATGATTTTTAAAAATAAAGTCAGTAAAAATAGTCTCTCTTTTTCTTGTTTTATATTTCATATTGGAAATAATGACACTATTTCCAATTGAAATAAAATTGTCTCTAGAAAAATATAAATTTGGCATTGGATCAATAATTAATTCCCTTTCGATATGAGAAATACTAATGTCTTTTTGAGTTATTCCACTCATCATCAATTCAATTGTTTTCCTAGTAGAGTGCTTGATATCAAGAAAAAATGGTAACAATTTTTGTTTTGTTAATCCATCTAAAATCGGAGTTGCTTCATCTAAATATTGTCTAATAAAATCATTTTTGACTTTGATAGAACTTTCTTCAAAAGATTCTGCAACTAAATCAGTAAGTTCTACTGGTTCTACTCCTTCCGATTTTAATTTTTGAATAAATTCATTATGTTCTTTTTTTGCTTCTCTTCATTCTAAAACATTTGAGAATAACAATTCATCTAATCTATAAGGGGAAACATATTTTAATTCATTCCCTGGAGTGTGAATTAAAACTTTTTTTAATTCTCCAATTTCACTAAAAACATTAATTATATCTTTTGTATCTTTCATTTTGACTCCTTTAATTTTAATTATAAGTTAATTAATATATATAACAAAAAGTCTTTAAAAATAAAATAGTCATTTTGCAACTATTCAAAAAGCAAAAATTTAAACTAACATTTCTTTTTCTTAATAATTTTAAGTTCTGATTCTTCAATTTGATTCCTTTTCTCAGAATACTTATCTCAAAAAATTGGTAAAAAAGCAATCGCAATAAAAATCATTAAAACTATAAATCTGGCGACCTGACCATTTAATATGATTGTTGCTTGAGCGGATCCGTTATTTATAACATAACTTTGAAAATTAAAAGCAACCATTATTAAATTTGAAAAGGCACCTATAAAAACAAATAACATTCCTAAATTAACTACAATTGCTGAAGTTCAAGCTGCGATTAAGAAAAATTTTGATTTTTTCACTTCTATTTTTTTTGTTTTTCTATTTATTATAGCACCTATTATTGCAGCTCCAATATACACAAAAGCAAACAATGAAGCCCAATTCGCCATTAAATCTACCATTGAAAATAAGTTATTTACTTCTGGATCAATATTAACTTTTAAAGTAGTTGAACTTAATACTTCTGTTCATGTTCCTGTAAAACTAATTAAGCTAACCAAATTTAGAGTATCTCCATATTCGCTAGAATTAAAATAAGTTAAAGAACCAACAAGACTAAACACAATAAATACAATCATAGCTATAATATAGCTAACTCAAATTCCTACTCAAGGCCTATTTTTATTCAACTTATGAATAAATTTACTTGTAAATGGAATTTCTTTATCTCTGATTAAATCTTCATATAAAAGAGGTGAATACATTGAAAAACCATTAATGATTCCTAGAATTCCAAACCCAATAATAAAATTAATTAGTACTAGTACAGCAGTGGCATTATTTTCAAAAAATCATTGAGTAATTCCGTTTGATTGAATATTTCCAGAAGATTCAAAATTACCAAATCCATTTGAAACAATTATAATCGAAATTGTAATTAACATATAAACAAATGATGTAATTGCTAAGCCAATTCCTAAAGCTAGAGAAGTTCTTTTGGGATTTTTCACTTGAGATTGAATTCCTGCTGCTACATAAAATCCATCAAAAGCAAAGAAAATTGCAGGAATTGAAAGAATTAATCCTAAACCAGGATTTAAAACATTGAAAGGGTTTCCTGATAAAGCATTAGGAAATTGCTCTGTCGGACTTGGTGGCAATGAAGGAAATATTCCACTTGTTGATGGAAACCCTACAATAATATATCCTATTAAAATTGCAAAAATTAAAGGTAAAAACTTAACTAAAGTAATTATTCAGTTTTGAATATTTCCAATTTTCGAAGATAAACCTGAAATAAATATAAATCATGTTGATATGAAAAAAGATACAATCATATAAACAAATCATGGTCAATCAAAACCTATTGCATTTTGGAATGATTGAAGTGCATAGTATGGTAGCACAAAATAATTAAATGGCATATATAAATATACAAAGAAATTTTTACATGATTTGTATATAACTTTATGAGTAAAAATTTTTGTCCAACCAACAATTCCTCTATCATCCTTTTGAGCACTCACTATCTCTAAAAGGGCCAAAGCCATAGCAATAACACTAATAGAAGCTATAACTCAAGATAAAATTGTTAATGTAATTGTTCCTGTTGGATTGTTTAAAAAAGTAGCATTTCTTACAACTTCATTATTTTTAAAAAAAATTCCGGCACCTATTGATGAGCCAATAGTTAATAAAATAACTGACAAAAACCCAATTTTTTTAGAAATTTTTACATTTTTCATTTCATTTCTATTTTTTAAGTTTTTATTTTTTGAAAAAAACATTTTTGCTCCTATTTTTATTTTTCTCTTATTTAATAAGGGAATTTATTGATAAATTTTAAAAATCTATTTACATTTTACACTTTGAAGTGCACTCCTTTAATTTTATTAAATAATTAACTATGCAAATTTTTTAATATTTAAATTTGCCTTCATTATATTAGTAATGATCATCAAAACTTAAAGTTTTTAAAGCAGCACTTGTCTTTTTAAATAATATTGCTATAGCTAAAAATATAATTTTATTAATTTAAATCTATGCTTTAAATTTTCATCAATAAAAAACAAATGTAGTGACTCTTTAAAATCTTTTTTAATTTTCAAAGTGTATATTTTTTTTCTAATGAAAAAAAATGTTTGAGAAAAATCTTAAAAATTTTAAGATGAAAAATATTTCTAAAAAATAATTTCAAATTTAAAAAAATGCCTTTTGAATTTTTCATAATTTCCTTTTAATAATTTGGTTATTATACATTAATTTAATTGTTTTTTTCTTTTTATTTTTTTAATAAAGTAATATAATTTTTAAGGTCTTTAATAACAAAATTATTAGATTCTAAACTTAAAAATACTTAAAAAGAGGCAAAAATGCTTGATTACAAATCAAATTTTGATAATGCAATGGATTTTGCATTGAAAAAAGCAAGTGCGGATTGATGAAAAATTATTGTTCTGGGAATTTTAGCATCAATTTATGTTGGAATCGGATACATCGCTTACATATATGTTGCTGCAGCATTTCAAGGGAATTTGATAGGAATTGATTCAGTACATTTTGATGGATCAGTTGTGGTTGCGGCAAGCGCAACCTTTCCTGTAGGATTAATGTTAATTGTTTTTTTAGGTGGAAGTCTCTTTACAAGCGATAATTTATCAATGCTTGCTTACATCACAAAGAAAACAAAATTTTCTCCATTGCTTAGAAAATGAGGATATGTTTTACTTGGTAACACTATTGGTGGATTTTTAATTGCTATTTTAATTAGAGCAGGAAGTATTTTTAATGACAATCAATTGATTGTTCTAAAATATATTATTGATAAAAAAATAGATTTTCAATGATGAACTATTATATTTTCCGCTATTTTATGCAATATAATTGTCGCAGGAACAGTTTGAGCTTCTCTAGCAACAACACAGTCAATTGGAAAAATCTTTATCATTTTCTTTCCAATATGAATTTTTGCAATTATAGGGTTTCAACACGTAGTAGCTAATGCGATACTATTTGCTATGGGGTGATTGCATGGTGATAATCCGATTATTGCTGGAGGGATTGTAACAATTGGAAATAACAGCGTAAATTATGGTAAAAAACTTATTGATTGAACTTCTATAGCATTGCATTCTAATTTAATTCCAGCTTTAATAGGTAATTGATTCGCAGGTTCTATCTTATTACCGTATGCATATTTATCGGTTGTGAAAATTAGATCAAAAAGCGAAAAACAAAGAATGAAAGATAATGCAGGAAATTTAACAGATTCTGAAGATCCAGATAAAAAAGATGAAAATAAAAAATAAAGATACTTCTTTATTTTTTATTTAAAAAAATTGTTTTTTTGTATAATGAGTATGAATTGTAGGAGTGTAGTTCAATTGGTAGAACAACGGGCTTCAACCCCGTATGTTGTGGGTTCGAGACCTATCACTCCTGCCATTTTTTTATTTTTTTAGAATTTTATTTGTTTATTTTTTTGTCAAACAAGTCAATAACTTCTTTAACAGATTTTAATTTTGTCAATTCATCATCTGAAACTTGTACTAAAAATTTTTCTTCATTTTCAATAATTAGCTCTACAAGATCTAAACTATCGATACCTATTTCACTTATTTTTGAATCTTCTACAAAAGATGATGCATTTTTACTTTTTAATGCTTGGAAAATTATTTCTTGTATTTCTTGTCTTGTTTTCTTCATAATAAAATAATTATATATTATTGAAGTTCTATTTTGAAATTTTTTGTATTAATTTGGTTTTTATAATCTCATTTAAAAAAAATAAATGCAAGTTTTTCAGATTCGATTTTTGTAGCATATGTTAAATCTAGATTATGTTCTGAAAATTTTACTAAAATATCTTTAATAATATGAACCAAAAAACTATCATCAATTTTTAATTCTCCATTTAAGTTTTTCTTCAAAAATTTGTTATATTTTTCTATTTTTATCTCAGGAAAAGAGAGAGGATTTTTAAAATTAATTATCTTGATATTTTCATTTTTATTACTTGTAATTACAAAATAAGAAATAACTGGAATAGTAATTAAAAATGGGGAAAAGAAAATTAAATAATTCTTTCAATTAATCTTAATTTTAGTTCATATTTTTTTAATTTTCATATTCTTTTTTCTCAAAACTCAATTTTTTTATTTCTTCTAGAGCGTAATTTCCTTGAATAATTTTCGCAAATAGATCTTTATGTAATTGAAAAAAATCCATCTTTATTAAACTTGCTTCATTATTGGATATTTCAATTAATTTCAAAGTTTTTTCATTTATTTCAATCTCTCTTTTAAAATTTTGATGATAACCTAAACTAATTCCTTGTTTTAAACCATTTAAATCTATATCTATTATTGAATTAAAATCCTTATTGAAACTATTTGAAATAAACAACCCTTGACCAGAATTATTGCTTATACCTTTATATAAAAGATTATTTTCAACAAATGTATCATCTTCTATTTCGATTTGCCCATTTATTTTATGACCTAAGTAGGTCTCTTGAGATTCTATTTTTTTGAACACAGTTTTTAATGATTTGCTATTTTCAAGCGGAACATTTGTTAAATTTTTAGAAACAATTTTTAAATCCCTATCTATGTTTGAATCATCATCATTAAAAACTGAAACTTTGTAAACTACTCTATTAAAAATATTTCTTTTTCATTTTTGAGGTACAAAAATAATATTGTGATATGAAATTTCAGATTTATAAAAGGATAATTTCTTACCAAATTGATTTGGAGATGATTGAAATGTTAATTTAAATATTCGAGGGATTTTAAAATGAATATGATCATCAAAAATTTGAAAAGAAGATTTTATATTTTGCATTTCAATAGAAATTGTTGAAAGAAAATGCAATTTACTTTCATTTAAAGAATTAATAGTATTAAAATAATGAGCAACTTTAGAGACATCATTAAATTTCATATTTTTAAAATATTGAGGTGTGAAAGTAATTCCTTTTTGTTGGTCATATGATAATATTTCAGTATTTCCACATTCTTTTTGGTTTATTTGAATTCCTTCTACAAATTTTTTAATGTTTAAATTTGATATAAAATTGGTTTTTATTGCAAAAAAGTCTTCTTTTAAATATCTTTTTATTTCAATTGATTGTTTTTCTATGTCACTTGAAATTCCATTATTAATAGAAGCTAAATTTATTTTGAATTCTTGAGTTACTATTTGTGATTGATTTATTTGATTAAAATTAATTAACATATATCAAAAATAGAAAATTGTTTATTGAGTCATGCAATTTTTTGTAGAATGTAGATTTTGAGTAATAACTTTTAGATCAATGAAATTTTTCATCTTCTAAAAAAGATTTTTTTATAAAATATCTTTGCTCTTTAGTAAGTAGTAAAAGAATTTTTTCAAATAATGAAATATTTTCATATTCTGTTTTTTCAAGTTCTTCATTTTTTAAATTGGACTTCAATTTATTACTTTTATAAAACAAACAAAGATTTGAAATTATTTTTTTTCGATCTTTAAATGGAATAGTTTGAATTTTTATTATTTCTTCAGAAAATTGCTTAGTTTTAATTGTGTTCATTTTCCCTCCATTATTTAATAACTCAACATTTGAATAATTTTTGAAATTATTTTAAAATAAAATTAATTGTATTAAAATTATTTTAGGCAATTAGTTTTGCCCGGGAGAAAATTTGAAAAATGAAAACTTTTTAAAGAGTATCTTAAAAGTTTCCTTGGTTCTTTTTGGATTATTTTTTTCAATTTTTGTAATAATTAGCTTTTTGAATTACTCATGAGTTTTAGGATTTTTAATCGGATCTGGAATATCTTATTTGAATTTTTGATTAAAAATTAGCTTTAACAAAAGATTTTTTACTTTTTTAAATACAAAAAGAAAAGCATTTAAATGGGTTTTTATATATTATAATTTTTTCTTTGTTTTACAAGGATTAATTATTATTGGTATTTTATTTATAAATTCTTTTGCAAATAATTTTATATTTTTTCAAAATAGAAATTTAAAAATTGCATTGGCTCCAATAAATATATTTACATGTATTTTTGGGTTGAGTTTAATAATGATAAGTACTTTTATTATTAATATAGTGAGTCAAAAAAAATCATTGAAAAATAGTTCAAATCAATTAAATGGAAGGAATAAAAATGGCAAATAATACAGAAGAAAACATATTGCTTAGTCAAATAAATAATTGAATTCAACCTCAATTGATAAGTTTGATTTTTGTAACACTTGTCTTAATTCTTATTAGTGTTGTTGTTTATTTTAAAGTTAAAAAGGTAAAACCTAATGAGTCTCCTTATGGAGTTGCTTTATTATCAGAACAATATGTGACTTTTGTTGATGATAATTTTCAAGCAATTACAGGTGGTAAAATTGACAAAGTTGGTCCATATATTTTTACTTTAATTACTTTTTTAGTTGTTGGAAATATTTTAGGAATTTTTGGTTTAGAACCAATTACTACTTCTTATTCAGTTCCATTAACTTTAGCATTAATCACTTGATTAGGCACATATGTGATTGCAATTATTTTTCAAAAATGAAGAAAATTAAGAAAATATTTAAAAGTTACTCTTCCATTTATTTTAATAGGAGAATTTTCACCAATAATTTCTTTGTCGTTTAGGATTTTTGGGAATATTATTGGCGGATCGACAATTTTGTTTCTTATTTATTTTGTAACAGGATATATTTGAGGTTTTATTCCAATAATAGGTCAAGTAAATTTACTTGGAGCTGTGCTTGCGCCAGCATTAAATCTTTACTTTGATTTATTTGGTGGTCTAATTCAAGCATATTTATTTACAATACTCACAATGGTATTTTGAACTTTAGAAACAGATATTCCGGAAAAAAAGAAGAAGAAAATTTTAAGAAAAGATATAGCAAGTAAAACAACATTAGAAAATGAAAAAAAACTACAATTAGTTTAAAAAAAGAAAGAGAGTTAAAATGAATGATTTAATTACAAATTTAGCACTTCCACAAGAAGTTATTAATGCTGCTGGCTCAAATAACGGAGCAGGAATTGGTTATGGCTTAGTTGCAGTTGGAGCTGGACTTGCAATGATTGGGGCCTTAGGTACAGGGCTTGGACAAGGTGTTAGTGCAGGTAAAGCAGCAGAAGCTGTTGGGAGAAACCCTGAGGCTGAAGCAAAAATTAGATTAATGATGATTATTGGTATGGGAATTGCTGAAACAGCTGCTATCTATTCTTTAATCATTGCTATTTTATTAATTTTTGTTTACTAAAAATAGGATTTATTAATGTTAGAATTAGGAATTTTTAGTTCAAATACTCAAAATATTGGACAAAGCATATCAGAAAGATTTGCTGGTATTTTTCCTTCATGACCGATCATGCTAGCGACTTTAGTTTCTTTTACAATTCTTTTAGTTGTTCTTACAAAATTAATTTATAAACCTGTTAAGAAAATGATGAAAAATCGAAGAGATTTTATTCAAAATAATATTGATGAATCTACTAAACAAGTTGAAAAATCAAATGAATTATTAGAAAAATCGAATATTGAAATTTTAGATGCAAAAATTAAGGCGAACACAATAATCAAAGATGCTCAAATACTTGCAGAAGAAATAAAAAATAATTCAATTAAAGACGCAAAAGATAAATCAAAACAACTTTTAGAGGAAACAAAAATTTATATTAGGCAACAAAAAGTATTATTTGCAAAAGAATCTAAAAAAGAAATTGTTGAAATTGCTGGGGAAATGACTAAAAAAATTCTATCTGAATCAGATGTAAAATTAGAGGATTCTAAATTTTTAGAAAATTTGTTAAAAAATGATATCACAAAATAATAAAGGTTATGCTTTAGCTTTATTTGAAATTGCAAATGAAGAATTGAAATTGGAACAATATTTTCAAGAAGTTAAAAAATTAAATGAAATAATTAATGAAAACGAAGATTTGGTTAAATTGTTAAGTTCCAAAGAAATTCAGCTTGAAAAAAAATTAAAAATTTTAGAAAATATTTTTACTAATCATTTTACGGTAAATATTAATAACTTTTTAAAACTAATAATTACAAATAATTTATTTATTTACATTAAATCAATATTGAAAATTTTTTTAGATATAGCTTCTAAAAAATTAAATATTAGTTATGGAAAAATTTATTCTTCTAAAAAATTAGATGAAAAAATTATTTCAAATTTAGAAAAATTTTATTCAGATAAACTAAGTAAAAAAGTTGAAATGTTAAATTTAATAGATACAACGTTAATTAAAGGTATAAGAATTGAAATTGAAAATACTATTCATGAAAATTCTATTAAAAATAATATAAAAGAGTTGCAAAAATCAATTCTAGAAAAGGAGCAATAATATGTCTATAAAAGCAAGTGATATTTCTTCAATAATTAAACAACAAATTAAAGATTTTAATGTCACATCAGATAAAAAAGAAATTGGTGAAATTCTTACTGTTGGAGATGGAATTGCTTATGTTAGTGGTTTAGAAAATGCCCGTCTAGGAGAGTTGGTAGTTTTTGAAAATGAAAATTATGGACTTGTTTTAAATCTAGAAGAATATGCGGTTGGTGTTGCGATTATGGATGGTTCAAATGATTTAATTGAAGGCCAAAAAGTAAGGAGAACAGGTAAAGTTATTTCGGTAAAAGTGGGAGATCAACTAATTGGAAGAGTATTAAATGGACTTGGAGAACCAATTGATGGTTTAGGGCAAATTACTTCAACAAAAACTAGAAAAATTTTCCAAATAGCTCCTGGGGTTATGACAAGAAAAGAAGTAAATGTTCCTTTAGATACTGGTATTATTACAATTGATAGTATGATCCCGATCGGTAGAGGTCAAAGAGAATTAATTATAGGTGATCGACAAACAGGTAAAACTGCAATTGCTATGGATACAATTATTAATCAAAAAGATAAAGATGTTTTATGTATTTATGTAGCAATAGGACAAAAAAATTCTTCGATTGCACAAATAGTTCAAAAATTAAAAGATCATGATGCAATGAAATACACTACAGTTATCAATTCTAGCGCTAGCGAATTGGCTCCACTACAATATATTGCTCCTTATACAGGAGTTACAATTGCTGAGGAATGAATGGCAAACGGAAAAGATGTTTTAATAGTTTATGATGATTTATCAAAACATGCTATTGCTTATCGTACCTTATCATTACTGTTAAGAAGACCTCCTGGTCGAGAAGCATTTCCAGGAGATGTATTTTATTTACACTCACAGCTTTTAGAAAGAGCTGCAAGAGTAACAAAAGAATTTGGAGGTGGATCAATTACAGCCTTACCAATTGTCGAAACACAAAGTGGAGATATTTCAGCATATATCCCAACAAATATTATCTCAATCACTGATGGTCAAATTTTCACAATTGAGTCTCTTTTTAAAAGTGGCCAAAGACCTGCAATTGATATTGGTTTTAGTGTTAGTCGTGTTGGTAGTGCTGCACAAATTCCTGCTATTAAGAGTTTTGCTTCTTCATTAAAATTAGAATTAGCTCAATATAATGAAGTGAAAGCATTTGCACAATTTGGAAGTGATTTAGATGAAACTACAACAAATATTTTGAAACATGGTCAAAAAATATATGAAATTTTAAAACAATCTCAGTATTCACCAATTTCTCAATTTTACCAAGCAATTATTTTACTTGCTATTAAGGAAAAATTAATATCTCAAATTCCAGTTGAAAAAATTAGAAAATATCGTTCAGAATTGATTAAATTTATTAAAAATAATTCTGAAATAATAGCATTAAGGCCAATAATTGAAAAAGAAAAAATAAATAATGATATCAAAGAAAAATTAATTTATTCAATAAAATCTTTTGTTAAAAAATTTATTTTAGAAAATGACATAATTATAGATAATGGACAGAATAATGATGTTCAGTTTATTAATAAAAAATAGAAATAAATTTCTTAATATTAGAAATTAAAAAAGGAGATATCATGAGTTTTTTTGAAGAAATAAAAATGAAAATGCAAATAAGAAAAGAAAAGAAAAAAATAGAAAAAATGCAAAAAACCTTAGAACTTTTAGAAAAAGATAGCAAAGTGAAAAGCGATAAATAATAATGGCTGAATTACAAAAACTTTCTTCAAGATTAAAATCTGTTAAAGTGACAAGAAAAATTACAAAAGCTATGGAATTAGTTGCTGCAAGCAAAATAAGAAGAGCTAAAGAAAGTTTCTTTTCTAATAAAGAATATTTTCAAATTATTCAAGATATTTTTGATAATCTTGCTAGTAAAACAGAACAAATATTTTTAAAAAAACAAATGAAATTTGACAAGGAAAATAATACAAATTCTATTTTATATATAGTAATTAATAGTGATTTAGGTCTTTGTGGAGCATATAATTCTAGTATTGCAAAAGAAATTAAAAAAGAAATCAAATCAAAAGATAAATTATTTTTAATTGGTAAAAAGGGACTTCTTTTTCTTGGAAAATTCAAAACTCAAATCACTAATTTAGATAAAGTAAAAGAGATTTCAACAAACTATAAAAACATTAAAAAAATTTCTGAAAAAATTCTTTCAATGTTTAAAAGTGGAGATTACAAAAGCATAAAAATTGTATATACAAAATATGTGAATGCATTCACATATTTACCCACAATAAAACATGCTCTTCCTATTTTAAAAAGCGAAAAAAACATAAATGAAGCAACTTTTTCTAATTTGGAATTTGAACCAGATCCAATTACAATTTTTCAAAAAGCTATTCCATTGTATTTTAGTTCTTTATTATATAGTTGTGTGCTTGAGAGTCATGTTAGTGAAGTTTCAAGTAGAAGAATTGCTATGGAAAATGCAACAAAAAATGCTGATGAACTTGGGGATCAATTGAAAATTGAACTAAACACAATTAGACAAAGTAAAATTACACAAGAAATTACAGAAATTGTTGCAGGTTCTGAAACTGAAATTTAATAAGGAGTATAAATTATGAAAAACAAAGGTAAAATAATTCAAATATTAGGTCCAATTGTTGATGTTAAATTCAATGAAAATCAACTGCCTAAATTACTTAATGCTCTTACAATAGAATTTGAAAAAACTAAAATAACTTTAGAAGTTGCTCAACATATTGGGAATGATGTTGTTAGAACTATTGCTATGAGTAGCACTGAAGGCTTAGTTAGAAATCTTGAAGTAATTGATACTGAAGCACCAATTAGTGTTCCTGTAGGGAAAAATGTTCTTTCACATATGTTTAATGTTATTGGAGAAAATATTGATAATCAAAGTATTGATCCAAATACAGAAAAATGATCAATACATAGAAAAGCTCCTTCTTATGAAGAACAAACTGCGACTTCAGAAATTCTTGAAACAGGAATAAAAGTTATTGATTTACTTGTTCCATATGTCAAAGGTGGGAAAATTGGGCTTTTTGGTGGAGCAGGAGTTGGTAAAACAGTTCTTGTTCAAGAGTTAATTAATAACATTGCTGTACATCATGGTGGTCTATCTGTTTTTGCTGGTGTCGGCGAAAGAACTCGTGAGGGAAATGATTTATATTATGAAATGAAAGCTTCTGGAGTTTTAGATAAAACCGCTTTAGTTTTTGGTCAAATGAATGAGCCTCCTGGCGCAAGAATGCGTGTTGCGCTAAGCGGTCTTACAATGGCAGAATATTTTAGAGATGAATTAAATCAAGATGTTTTACTATTTATTGACAACATTTTCAGATTTACTCAAGCTGGAAGTGAAGTTTCTGCTTTACTAGGAAGAATGCCTTCTGCAGTTGGATATCAACCTACTTTAGCAACAGAAATGGGACAATTACAAGAAAGAATTACCTCGACAAGAAAAGGTTCTATTACAAGTATTCAAGCAGTATATGTGCCTGCTGATGATTTAACAGATCCTGCTCCTGCAACAACTTTTATTCACTTAGATGCACAAACTGTCTTAGATAGAAATATTGCTTCCTTAGGAATTTATCCTGCTATTGATCCTTTAGCAAGCGCTTCAAGAATGCTAAGTGCTGATATTGTAGGAGAAGAACATTACAAAATAGCAAGGGAAGTTCAAAGAATTTTACAAAAATTCAAGGAATTACAAGATATCATTGCTATTTTAGGTATGGATGAATTGAGCGATGAAGATAAAAATATTGTTTATCGTGCAAGAAAAATTAGAAACTTTTTAAGCCAACCTTTCCATGTTGCTGAAAAATTTAGTGGAATTAAAGGAACTTTTGTTAAATTAAGTGATACATTAAGAAGTTTTAGAGATATTTTAGATGGTAAATATGATGATTTAGATGAAAGTGCTTTTCTATATGTAGGCACTATTGAAGAAGCAAAACAAAAACACTTGAAAAATTATAAAGGTGATCATGTCGAAAAATAAGACAAAATTAATTATCACAACACCTCAAGGATATTTTTTCAATGATGATGTTGAAATTGTTACTCTCAAAACAACTGAAGGCTATATAGGAATTCAAAAAGATTCTCAATCATTAATTGCATCAATTAAACCTTCTAAATTATTTATTAATCAAATTAATAGCAAAGATTTAAAAATATGTGCAATTTCTGGTGGGATTGCTTTTATTGATAAAAATGAAATTAAAATTATTACTGATGCTATCGAATTTAAAGAAGACATTGATTTAGAAAGAGCTAAAAAAGGAAAAGAAATTATAGAGCAAAAACTAAAAAAACCCAATTTAAGTAAAAGTAAAATTGAAGAATATAATCTAAAAATAGAAAAAGCTAATAATAGAATAAATGTTAAAAATAATTCAGATACCTTCTAATGAGTATTGTTCAAATAATTTTAACAATCACAATTTATCTTATTTCTATTTTTATAAGCTTATTTGTTTTAAAAGACTTAGCATGAGAAAAATTGATGAATGGCAAAAGAAATTGAATTTGAATTTATTATTTTTTTTCTGTTTTAATTGGATTACTATTTGGTTTTTTACTTAATCAATTTTTAGCAGGATTCGCCAACTTAAGTATTAGTATTTAATTATTTTTTAAAAACTAGATGAAATTTCATCTAGTTTTTAATTTATGATTCTGAATAAAAATCTAGAGATTTATTTTCAATTCCTTGTAAATAAAAATTATGCATTCTTTTTTTGTCATAAACTATAAATAAATAGATTATTGTTCCTAAAACTGGTAGTAAAAGATTCATTAAAATAACTAGAAATAAATTTCAAATTTTAAAAGTGTTGTATTTAGGAATCTGGAAATTATAATTTAAAGCAGAATTAAATCCTTTTAAGTGATATTTTTTTGCTCTTTTTTTATCAAGACTTGTAAAATATCAAACAACAAAACCTAAAGATAAAGCAAAAATAAAAGTTGGAGTTTTTATTGTTTCTGCTAAAGTTCAAGGAGCTCCAACTGTTGGCGGAATTAACACAACAACGAAAACAGTAATCATTATTATTAAACCTAAATAATAGACCAATAACTCTCATAAAGGGATTTTATTAATAAGTTTTTTATATTTTAAAACTAAAACTGTTCAAGTTGTAAGAATATATTGAAGTAAAAAACCTAGTGTTCCAATTTGAAGAATATTATTAAAAGAATCTTGTAAATTAAGAACCCTTGGAATAATATTTAAAAAAATCATTGAAATAATTGATAGTGTTGCTGAAAAATAAATCGCATTTTTATATTCATTTTTAGAATTTTTTTTACTTAAATAATGAGGAAAAAAGCCATCAGCTGCTAAAGGTGATAAACCTCTACCTATTGCTATAGTTGCACTAATTCTTGCAGAAGATTGATTAAAAAATAAACCTATTGTAAATAAAACTAATCCTGTTGTTCCAAAAGCAATGATATAAATTCTTGCAAAAGGATCTGAGTTGATTAAAGGGCTTGTATTTATTCCTAAAAAGAAAATATAAAAAAGAAAGTAAAAAATCAAAACAATATAAAAAACAAACATTAATAATTTTCTAAAATTTTGAGTTTTAGTATCTTTAGAAATTGCTGTAATTGCTCCAAAACCACCAAAAGCAAATAAAAATGAAACTACACTTCCAAAAATTACTGCAGCACCCACTGCTCTAGTTGTTTGGATATTTTCTGCAAAACTTCTATTTATAAATGCAATCACAATGACTATAAAAAAAGCTATTGCAATAATTGCTCATTTAATTGAAGCAAAAGAAAAAAGAAATTTTTTCGAAAAATTAATACCTAATGTTGCAATAATATTTAGCAAAACAAAAATTAAAATAGAAACAGAAGAATAAATTATTACATTATCTGGATCAAAAGAAATTAAAATATTTGCTAAAAATAATGGCGCTGAAGCAGAAAGTAAAGGACCTTGCATATATTGATTTCAACCATTTAAAAAAGCCATTTTTCTTCCAAATGCTTTTTTTGCATAAGCATAAGATCCGCCTACAGTATCTGGGAAAGCTTGAGCTGCTCTTGAAAATACTAAAGCTACAACAAACGAAATAAAGGCTGCTATTGCAAAAACCAAAATACCAAAACTTCCAAGATTTAACACCCCTGAAATTGTTGCTATAAAACCAAAACCAATAATATGATTTATTGCATAGAAAAAATATTGTTTATTTGTAAATTTATTGTCTTTTATTTTAGATGTTTTTTTAAAACTAGATTGATTCATAATTAAAATATTATATATTAAAATAAAAAATTAAATTTATCTTTTAATTTAATATAAGTAATTAGAAATTAGGCAAAAAGCTTTTTCCATTTTTTGAAATTTTTTAAAAGATTTGGAACTTTTTATTGTTCAAAACATATATTTTTTAGAAAAAGAATCATATTTTTCTATATCTTTAAAATAAATTTCTATTCATGGATTGAAATACTTTATAAATTTAAATTTTTCTGGATCTATTTTATTAAATTGTCCTTTTGTCCATCAAAGAAAAGCAAGTTGAATATTTTTATCCATTTGATTCAAAATTTCTAAAGATTCAAAATTAAAAGAACTAAATACTAATTTATCTCATTTATCTTTAAAAGGTAAAATAACTTGATAAATAATTTTTTCAATATCAACATAATGTTCTACATCTGTTTTTATTTCAATATTAATTATTTTAAATTTGTCTATATAAAGATGTAAAAACTCTTCTAAAGTTAAAATTTTTTGATTGGGTAATTTTAATTTTCAAAAAGCCCCCATATCTTGTTTTTCTAAGTCAATTAAATTAGATTTACTGATTATAGAATTTATTTTAGATGTTCTAATTGTATTTTCATCATGGATAATCACAAGTTTTTTATCTTTTGTTAAATGAACATCTAGTTCAACACCATCAAATCCAAAAAGATATGCTAAATCAAAGCTTAACTTTGTATTTTCTGGGCTAATAGAAGAAAATCCTCTATGAGCTAAAATTAGTTTTTCATTCATTATTTCATCCTAAGTATTTTGAAGTTCTCTTCAACGGTAATTTGTTTTTCCTAGTTTTTTTAGTTCAATTTTGTTTCAAATAAATAAAATGACACCACATAACCATCCAAAAATAGCAACACCAATAGCAAATCCTAAAATGATAGTTAGGCCTTCTTGATTTAATCTACCTTCTACTTCAAATCGAGAACCTATTCCTCCAGCAATGGTATAGAATCAAGCATCTGGACTAAATGCTACAAATGAAATTAAAGCTGTTGTTGAAGCATAAGATTTTTTAGGAATTGGTAATTCTCCAATTGTTGCATACCTTAAAGTAACCATTACTCATGATAGAATTCCTGCAATGCTAAATAAAACAATCAATATTGCAATGATAACTATTCTTAATGTTAAGCTCAATTCATTAAATGGAACAAATCCAGGTACAAGTAAAAAGACACCAGTAACAATAAATCCTAAACCCAAAGCAATAACTAGTATATATATATATGATTTTGCTTTATCTGCATAATGACCTACTGGAGCTGATACTAAGAATCTAAAAGCATAAGTTCTTAATCCTCCAATAACAATAAGAATTATAGCTAATGTAGGAATTGCACTTGTTACTCCTGCATCTGCACCTAAAGTTCTTATAAATTGAAGCAAATAAAAAGCAAAAACTGATTGAAACATATACATTCCCATTACAAAAAATGAATTTAGTCAAATCCGGGGATTTTTCATAACTGCAAAAAATATTTTAAAATCAATTGCAAATTTTTCCTTTGTTGTATATTCAGGAACTCAAAAAAGTACCATTACACTTAAAGCAATTAAATATCCTGCAATTAAAAAAACAAATATTGCAAAAGCAGGTTCAAAACCAATTCCTCCTTGAACTACTGAAGTTCCTAAAAAAGTTGCTAATAGTCCTGCTAAAAATACTAAGAAAAGTCCAATAATTCCATTAGAAGCACCTTGAATCCCATAAGCTAAGCCTTGATCTTCTTTTTTAGCTTGTTGTGAAACAAGTTTTCAAAGAGGAGTTCAAAAAATTAATGTTGAACTAATGCCTCAACCTACATAAATAATATAATATTGTCATAAAATAGATTGTTGTGCTTTTATAACTGTCTCAACTTGATTTTCTATCCCTGATATTTCAGGTCTACCTGTTAAAATTAAAATAGCTCATCAAATAGTCAAAAGTCCTGTTGTAAGCGAGGCTAATGCTGTTAATTTTTTACTACTAATTTTATCAGCTAACCAACCACCAGGCAATTGAGTGATTAATGTTACTCAACCTATAATTGCTGTAAAAATAGCTATATCATTAGTTGTAACATGCATACTAACATTAAGATTTGGAAAAATATTTCTTAAATAATATGGAGCAGCAATAACAAATACATCTACAGCTGCTAAAATTATTAAAGCTACTAGTCCTTTTTTTCCTATTTTATTAGCAATTTTTTTTAATTTTGAAAACATGATTGTTCCTTATTTTTTGTTATATAATAATTATACTGTGATTATTCAAAAAAGATTGTTAAATTGAACAAAAAAAGTAACTAAATACTAAACACTTAATAAAAATGAAGATTCTTAAGCAATAATTGAATAAAAATGAATTTTTGTTTTTTTATTTAAATAAAAAAACAAACCATAAATGTGTAAGTTTGTTTCAAAAACTAATTTTTAATAGTAAATTTGTTTTTTACAATGTGATATAAACCATATAAAGCAGTATCATCTTCATAAGAAGTAAATCTAAATTTTACATTATCATACTGAATTGCTAAACTTCTACTTTTTGCTTGTTTTATAGCAGCTTCAACATATCATTTATTTTTTAATGCAACAGTTCCTCCAAAAACAATTTGACTCGGATTTAACATCGCCAAAGAAATAGCAATTAAATTAGCAAGAGTTTCAATTCCTTCATCGATTAATCTTTTTGCTAAAACATTTTTATCATAAAGTTCAAACATTTCTTTTGCTTTTCAATTGTAATTTCTTCTTTTAGCACGGTTTTCTAAACCTGATCCTGATGAGAATAATTCAACACCACCCATTGAGTTATTTCCGCCTGATTCTTTAATAAAAGATGCTGGTAAAGAATTGATTTCTTGAGCAGCATGATTTACACCAATAAAAACTTCATCTTTAATAACGAGCCCTGCTCCAAGTCCTGTGCTTATTGTAAAAAATTGTGTAACATCATTAAATGTTTGATTAAATTCACGATGAACTGCCATGGCCATAGCATTTGCATCATTTTCAAAAATAGAATCTTTAATTCTAGTATTTTTATTTAAATATTCTTTTAGTTTAAAGTTTCATCATCCTGGCATTGTTGGAGGGTATAAAACTATTCCATTTTTATAATCTGTAGGCCCAGGAACACAAAGGGCAATATATTCTAAATTTTCTTCATTTATTTTTTCAATAATTGGTTTTAAAGAAATTTCTGGGCTATTAATATCTGTAGGAAATTTAAATTTCCTTATAATAACATCATTTTCAAAAATTGCAATTCTTGCATTTGTTCCACCAATATCAATTGATCCTATTTTCATATTTCTCCTAAATTTTTATATTGCATTAATTATAATTAATAAACTAAATAAATCCTATTATTATTAAAATAGAAACAATGCCTAAAATTCAAATTAAAGTTGCAATTTTATAAAATCTTGTTCTTTTTGCTATTACTAATTTACCTTTTAAAAAATTATTATGATTTTTCTTATTCCACTTATCAACACGTCTTTCACCAAAATAAATTGTTATTATTAACAAAAAGGAAAGAATTGTTGGAGTAATTAAATTAATTAATCTATCCATAAGTGAAAAAACTGCTGAATTGCTAATAGAATTGTTTGTAGGGATAAAAATAAATTCAAAAATTCTTGTTGTAAATAAATCAATTGTTCCTGTCCCGCCTGGTGTTATAGAAACTGAATTAGCAGCCCTTAATAAGGATGACCCACTTAAAAGATTAAAATATGTACCAGCAGGAAGATTCGGAATAATTCTTCCAGAATTTTGAAAAATTGTTGCACCTAAAGTTGAGCCTGAAGAAATAAATCAAGGAATAAAATAAAATCCTAATTGTTCAAAAAGATATCGCTTTTTTCTTGTGAGCATTTTTATTCCTTTTCTAATTTCACTAAATTCATATTGAAATTTACTAGCAACACTACCAGGATCGCTTATAGTAACAAAAGGAATTCATTCTAAAAATTTAATTGAAGTTCTTACTATTCACTCTTGTAATTTTTTATTTACTGAAATTAAAGTAATCATTGATGCACTAAAAATATCAAATAAAGTTCCTATTGAAAGAAAAATGATTAAAGTTATAGTTGCAGGATCTGGATTTTCAAAAACTTTTGCATAAAAAGTTATTCCTATAGGTAGAAAAATTACAGTCATTATAACAACAGTAGAAGAATAAAGAATAGATCCCATTAAAATTGAAGCATATAAAGAAGATCTTTCAACTCCTCTTCTTCTTAAATATCAATAAGTTATTACATCTCCACCACCACCTGGAAGAGGAGTGATATTTGTAAGAGCAATTCCTAAATAAGCACCTATAAAAAGATCCTTAAATTTTACTTTTTGTCCTAAAATAAGAAGCATTCTCTTAAGAGAAAAAGATCTAATACTAATATCTAAAACAGAAAATAAAACAAGAGCAACATAAAAGTATAAATTAGCCTTATTCGGTAATAAAATATTTGAAATTTGGTTAAAAATTTCTGAAGGATTCCCATTCAAACTATAAATTGTTTGAAATAAAAAAACAAAAATTAAAATAAAAATGGAAATAAAAATAGAGTATCTAAAAATATCTTTTTTTCCAATTTTTTTACTCTCATCTACTTCGTTAAATTCTTTTATGTCATTATAAATTTGTCTTTCATTTATAACAACATCCATTAATAATTCTTCTTTTTTACCTATAACTTCTACAAATAATTTTAATATTTTATCACCAGAACTATATTCTACAGTTATTGTACTAAAATCAATTAATTTTAAAATAAGTATCTGTTTTTGACCATTTGAAATATTTTCTATATAACTATATTTATTTACAATCTTTTTCTTTCCTAAGTATGTTGCATTTTCGAGTCTTGTAAAAAATCTTTTTGCCTTATTATTAGAAATAATACTTTTTTTAGAACTAATTCTATGCACATTATATTCTTTTTCTATCTCTTGTAAAATTTCAAAAAAATCTTTTGATTGAGTATTTAAATAAAAATTAGCAGCTTCCACTAAAGTTATAATTATTGAAAAAGCATCTTTAAAATTTGAATTGCTCTTATAATCATAAAAACCAAAATCTTCATCTAAAGCAAGTAAAACTTTTGTTTTCTCATCTATTTTAAGATCATGGAATGTTTCAATAACATTAATATCATGTTTTCTTGCTATTTTATTAATTAAAGAACTTGTCCCGAAAGATTTAACAATATTTAAATTTTTAAAATTAAGATCTTTAATTTTTCTATCTTCTAAAACATATTTAAGATATATTGCTGCTAATTCAGAAGATTTAAGATATTTAAATCTCTTTTTGTGTTTTATAGCAATAGAAAATTTGGACCCATCAGGATTTATTGCTACACAAAAATTCCTATTTGTAAGTCTTGCTTTTAAGATTGCACGATTTAAACTTTTTGGATTTGAACTCGAATAAGATTTTCTTTTTAAATTTTGTCAAGGATTAACTTTTTTTGCATTTTCTGACTCTGATTTTACAAAATTTACATCAAAACCAATTTGTCCTAAAATTTTACTAAATATTTCTGAAGTACCATACAAACTACTAAATTGAATTCTTATTTTTTTTTCTAAATTACTCTTGTAATGACTTTTGTAAAAATTAACAATTTCATTTTCGATTTCAAAATCTAAATACTTTATTTTATATTCTTGAACTTCTTCAGGATTTGACAAATAAATTGTTGATTTTAAATTTTCTTGAATTTTTTCTTCATCTTCGCTTGTTAATAAAAAAGCATCTTGTTTATAAAATAATAGTCCATTAATTCCTTTATAATTTTTTGAACTTGAAACATTAACCCCGCCTTCAAGTTGATATTTTTTTATTGTAAAGGGCAAAAATTCTATCGGAGTAGAAGATTTGTTATTAAAAAAAAATGCAGATACACCATTTGAATTTAATACATGGGCAAATGTTTTTGCATATAATTCAGAATTAATTCGATTATCATAATTAATAATAATACCTTTGTTTTGAAAATTGGGTAGCTGTTTTATAAAATTTGCATAACTTTCTGCAATTGCTGTAATAGTGAATTCATTTAAGTGATTTGTATTGGCTCCCATTTTTGCAACAATTCGAGAATTATGAATTTTCAAAGAAGATGAAAAAGCTTCACTAAAAAGTTTTTGATCACTAATTTTTAGTAAAGATTTTTTAAATATTGGATCTTTTGTTTTAAAAGAGTTTCATTTATTATAAATATTTTTAAATTCCATATTTCCTTAAAATATTTTAGCATTAAAAGAATTCAAAAAGGAATTAAATAATAGTTAAATTTTTCAAATCTTCATTTTCTGAAAATTCTACAACAAGATTTGTTTTTTCTTCAAAAGCAATTTTAATGTTTGGTTTAATTTCAAAATCAAGTAAATGACCACCTATTTTGTTTGTTTTGTCAATAAAATGAAAATGAAAACCTGAATTATTAATGGGTTGTAAGTGTTTAGGGTATCAAACTCCAATTAATGAACCTTCAAGATTTTTAAGTTCTTTTCTTACTTCATACTTTTTCAGACTATCAATAAAATTTAAAAAAGGTTCTTCTTGTTTTTTAATACTTCTTAATAAAGCGCTTTCTAAACTAACTTCAATATTTAAAAGAGCAGGATAATTTTTCAAATTCAATTGATTTTCTAAAAAAAGTAAAAAATCTTTCATTTTCATTGAACTTGAAAGTTTATAACTTTTTTGACTATTATTGATATCCCCTACACTATATAATGGTAAAAATAGTTTTTCACTTGGTTTTACTAAATTCATATTTGTATCTGCTAAATAAGGAATGCCATCTTTTAAAATAAATTCTCCATCTGTATAATTAAAAGTCCCAACTCCAAATTTACCTTTTTTTAAAACTTCTAAAAGAGACATATCTCCTTTGTAGTGTTTATTTTGAATTGTTGCAAAAGTATTTGCTTGATATAATGTTTTTTTATTCATAAAACTCCTAGTAATTGCTTATAAATAAATTATAAAATAAAATCGTAAATTTAATATTATAATTTTTCTATGAACCAATTTTTAAATGAAAATGGAATAGCAGAGTACATAATAAAAAACAATGAATATAACAATAATATTTTATTTATTCATGGATTTACTAGTAAATTTTTGAGTAGGGAAAAGACTTTTGAAAAATTTAATATGTACAATTGGTATGGAATAGATTTTCCTAATCATGGCAATTCAAACAATTTTCCGAAAAATAAACTAAGAGTTAAATACTTTTCCGAATTAGTTTTAGATTTTATAAAAAAATATCAAATTGAGGATAATTTGATAATTATAGGTCATTCAATGGGAGGGGCGATTGCTTCAATTGTAGCAGCAAATTTAGGAACAAAAATCAGGATTTTAATTTTAGAAGGACCGGCAAATTTAAGTGTTTTAGAAAATAAAAAAATTATAGAAAAAATGATTTCAAAGGATGTAAATGATTTAAAGGATGTGTTTAAAAGCATGATTTATAAGTTTAAATTTAAAGAACATGAAAACGAATTAAATCAGTGAGTGAATTACGAGTTCAAAAAACAACAATCAAACACTGTTCAAGATCTAAGTGTTATGTTAGAATTTAAAATTTGATCTAAAGCTATGAATTTAACGCAACAAAAAATGAGAGTAATTGAAACTAGGACAATTATTATTTTTGGAAATAAAGATGAAATTGTTCCTTTTGAAAAAAGCTATGAAATTTTAAGTCAAGTTTTAAAAAATGCCAAATGAGAAATAATAGAAAATATTTCCCATTTGGCTTTTATCGAAAATGAGAAGGCTTATTGAACCATTTTGAAAAAATATTTAATTTAATTTAAAAATAAGCCAAAAGGCTTATTTTCATAATTTTTTTCCAATTTTTATATATTCATCGATTTTTTTTTCAAGAACAACAAATGCTTCTTGATAGATTTTTTCATCATATAAATCAACTCCAGCATCTTTCAAAATTAGAATTGGTCAATCTCTTCCACCAGATTTTAAAAATTTATCAATATATTCTTGAAGTTTTTCTTTTCCATGTTTTTTGTATCTTTGAAAAAAAACATTGGCTACAATATAACCTATTGCATATTTATAAACATAAAAGTCATAGTAAAAGTGTGGCACAATTACAGAAGCAATTAATTCATGATCTTCTTTATATTTTACTGTTTTATCCAAACTATATTTCAAAGCATTATTACGATATACTTCACTAATTGCTTCAAAATTGCTTTTTGGTTCTCCTTTATCAATTGCATTATATAAATCAAATTCATAATTAGATCACATTGTTTGTCTTCTAACAGTTGCTTCAAAATCTTCAATTGAATTACTCAAAAGAGAAAATTTAAATTTATCACTTGGATTTTGCTTTAATAGATAATCTTGTAACATTAATTCATTAAAAATAGAAGCTATTTCTGCTAAAAAAATTGGATAAGAACTTAATGAATAAGGTTGATATTTATCAGAAAAATATGAATGTAGAGAGTGACCCATTTCATGAGCTAAAGTTGCAACACTTCTTAAAGATCCATCAAAATTCATTAGAATATATTTTTTATCTAATCCGAAACTTTGGCCAATTGAATATGCGCCACTTCTTTTATTTTCAACTGGCATATAATCTACTCAATTTGAATTAAATGCTTCTTTTACTTTATCTAAATATTCTTTTCCAAATGGTTCAACTGCTTTAATTACTAATTCATTTGCTTCTTTTACTGAATATTCATTTTTAACTTTTACTAATGGAAGTTGGTGATCTCATCTTTCCATTTTTTTGTTAAAGTTTTTTTTAAAAAATTTTTTCTTTCAAAAATCATATTTTTGGAAAATAGGTATTGCTTTTTGAACTTGTGAATATAAAGTTTCAAGTAATATAATATCTGCTTTATCTTCTTGAATGATTGATTCAACTGCAGATGGATAATTTCTTAATTGAGCTCAAGTTGATACATTTTTAAAGTGTTGAAACAAAAGATTGGCAAATGTTTGTTTATGTTTTATTGATGCATTTAATCAATTTATTGTTGTTGTTTTTCTAATTGATTCATCACTATTTTTCAAAAGTTTTGCACGATTTGCAACTGAAATTTTTGTCTTTTTGCCATCTTTAGAAATTGCAAATCCATAATCTAATTCGCTATTATTTAAAATTGAAAAAACCTCATCTGCATTTATGTCTGCTCTAGATGTTTTGGTCAAAAATTCTTCAATTTCATCTTCTAATTTATGTTTTTTAGACTCTAAAATAAATTCTAATGACTTTTGATGGTTTTTTAATCTTTTATCTTTTAATCAATTTCTCAATTTACTTTCATTTTTAAAAATTCTATTTTCTTCGTTTCCTAATTTTTTATTCAGTTCATAAAATTTGAATTGTAATTCTTGATACATTTTATTAAATTTTGGATTGACAAAATTTGTCGAAATATTATTAGAAATATAGTTGCTAATTTTATTGAATAAAATAGAAGCTTTTTCGCTTTTTTCTATATTTTTTACATAAGATTCAATTGATTCATATTTTGAGTCTTTTTCTGTGATTAATTCTTCATATTTTACAAAAAATGTTTCTAAAAGATTTTCAATTTTTTTACCTTCTAAAAGGACTTCTAAATCAAAACGATATTCTTTTGGAACATCCTCATATTTTTTGTAATTTTTTATTTCCATAATAACCTCATTTTAATTTTTAGTATTTCAATAGAGAAATAACTTCTGCATTTATTTTTTCTTTACCATTTAAGAATTCTAGTTCCATTAAAAAAACAGCTTTTGTAACTTTTGCTCCTAATTTTTTAACAAGTTCAACAGAGGCTTTTGTTGTTCCTCCAGTAGCCAAAACATCATCAAGAATAGCAACACTTTGGCCCGGTTTTATTAAATCCTTTTGAATTTCCAAAGAACCCATTCCATATTCAAGCTTATAATCAATTTTAATTGTATTATGAGGTAATTTACCTTCTTTTCTTATCATTACAAAAGGTTTTTTAAGATATGAAGCAACGGCTGCACCAAAAATAAACCCTCTTGCATCTGGTCCTATAATGACATCCACTTCTCTTACTTTTTCAGCCATTTTTTCAACAACTATTCTAAAAATTTCTCCATTTGCTAAAAGTGGTGAAATATCTTTAAAAACAATTCCTTTAATAGGAAAATCTTTTACATCTTGAATATATTTTTTCAATTCATTTAAATCATTCATAATATCCTTTGGAAAGTTTATATTGCATAAAAGTTACAAATTTTATTTATTTTTATTTTGAACATTTGATTTTCAACTCAAAATAAAAATATATAAAATAAAAAATTAACTTTTTTACTTCCAAATTACAATTTTACTTTAGTTTTTTAAAATATTTTATTTTTTGAAATATATTTTATTTTCTTAAACATAATTGAGACTATAATTTTAAATGATGAATAAAAAAACACAAACTCTTTTTGTAGAAAATGAATCTAAAAAAGCCCCTACAAAATTTTTTCCTCTTGTTAGTTTAATTAATAGTTATTATTGATATTCTTTTTTTGGTCCATTTTTTTCATTTATTTTCCCAATAATTATTTTAGGTATTTTAGGAACAATTTTTGGATATGAAACTCTTTTAGGAGGCGGATTGGTTCTCCCAACAATGGCAACAGGATTGATTAGTTTACCATTAGCTCTCTTTGAATTCAAAAGAAGTGTTTTGCTAAAAAGGATTGGGGCAACACCTATTAACACAAGAACTTTTTTATTAATTCTTGGATTATATTATCTTTTTTTGATGATTATTAGTTTGTTTTGAACAATGCTTATGTATTTAGCTATATTTAATGAGTTTTGAGAAACAGGTAGAACGATTATAACTGCTCAGATCCCTCAAATTCCGACTCAAATTTCAGAGCCAGTAACAATACCTATTTTGGAAATTCCTATTAAATCCGAATCTCTAAAAGATTTATTTGCAAATGTTGAATGAAGTGGATTTTTGTACTCACATTTTATTTCTATGATTTTATCTATAACAATTGGTTTTGCAATTGTAAGTGTTTCGAAAAATGTTTTAACTTTACAAGCAATAGGGATAAGTATTTTTATTTTTAGTATGTTTCTAGCTGCTCAAGTAATTCCGATTGCAAATATTTTTAATAATGAAATTATGTGATTTTTAGGATTTGTGGTATCCCCATTCAAATCTGTTTCAGCACAAAGTATTGAAGCATTTAATGGGTCTGCAGTATCAATAATTTTTGAAAATCCAAGTCCTAATATTTCAATTGTCTTACAAAGTACTAAAACATTTATTTGAAATTTAAATTCTAATTTAAACATTTATCAATTTGCTCAAATGAATACAAAAAGTATTCCTGTTGAAAATATTTTTAATTTTGCTACAAGGTTAATTAATTTTTTAATTCCATTTCTTTGAATAGGAATTGCTTCAGGAGTTTCACTTAAATGATTTCAATGAGGTATTAGATAATGAAACAAAATGAAAAAAATAATAAGAACATCTTCAACACCAAAGAAATAAATGAATTAAGAAAAAGTAATTTTAATACAGAAGAAATTGATCAAATTAAAGACTTGAAAGCAAAATACAAAATTCCTTATATTGCAAAAAATTTACACGAAGGAAATTCATTAATAAGAATTAATAATTTAACTAAAATTTTTAATAAAAATTTTGTAGCTATTGATAATTTAAATATGGATGTAAAAGAAGGGCAAAATATTGCTATTTTAGGAGGAAATGGAGCGGGTAAAACAACTTTAGTAGAGATTATTGCAGGATTAAATAAAGCTTCTAAAGGTTATATTGAATATAATTTAGGTCATAAAATTCATTTTCAAGAGAAAATAGGAATTCAATTTCAAAATTCGTCATATCCTTCTGGTATTAAAGTAAAAAGAGTTATAAAATTTGTTTTAGACATTTATAATGCAAAACTAAATAAAAATGAAATTTCTGAATTAATAAATATTTTTGGTTTAAGAGAATTTTACAATAAAAATGCAAGCTCTTTAAGTGGGGGTCAACAGCAGAGATTAAATGCCTTATTAGCAATTTTACATCGTCCTAAAATAATTATTTTAGATGAGCTTTCAACAGGTTTAGATATTATAATAAGAAATGAAATCAAAAGATTTATAAAAAATTATGCCCTAAAACATAAAATTACAATCCTTATTATTTCACATGATATGGATGAAGTTGCATTTTTAGCAGATAGAATTATAATTCTCTCAAAAGGTTCGATCATATATGATGATTCAAAAGAAATTACTCTAGAAAATTTTGGATCTCTAGAAAAATGCTTTGAATTTTTTAATAAAATAAATATATAAATGAAAGTAAAATCGAAAATGAATGATAATGAAAAAAATAATAGAATTATTTCTGAGTACAATGATTTAAAAAATAAAATTAACCTTTGGAACAAAGCATATTTTGATTACGATGAACCACTTGTTGAAGATAGTATTTATGATGCTACTTTATTAAAGTTAATAAAATTTGAAAATCAATATAAATTTTTAGATAATTCTGATTCACCAACCAAAAATATAGGAGCAAAAGTTAGTAAAAAATTTTCAAAAGTTCAACATCAATTTCCGATGCTCAGCCTTAATAAAGCTTATAAATTTGATGATTTAAAAATTTTTGAAAGACACATTAACAAATTAGGTTTTTTTCCAAATTATTTTTTAGAATTAAAAATAGATGGTTTAAGCATTTCATTAAAATATGATAATGGAAATCTTATTCAAGCATTAACTAGAGGCGATGGAATAAGTGGTGAAGATGTAACAGAAAATGTGTTTCAAATACAAGATATTCCTAAGCAAATAAAATATTCAAAACCAATTGAAATAAGAGGAGAAATATATTTATCTAAGTCAACTTTCTATGAAATAAATGAATGTCAAAAATCACAAAATTTGACAATTTTTGCAAACCCGAGAAATGCAGCAAGTGGAAGTTTAAGGCAATTAGATTCTTCAATAGTAAAAGAAAGAAAACTTAATTCATTTTTTTATTCAGTTACAAATCCACTAGATCATAAAATAAAAAATTTTAATGACCAAGAACTCTTTTTAAAAGAAAATAATTTTCAAGTTCCATCTTTAAATAAATTTGTAGACACAATTGAAAAAGCTTATGAATTCATTAAAGATTTTGAAAAAAATAATTATAGAGAGAAATTAAATTATGAAATAGATGGAATTGTCGTAAAAGTAGATGATTTCAGCCTTTATGACATTCTTGGTCAAACTTCTAAATTTCCAAGATCCATGATTGCCTTTAAATTTAGTGATATTTCAATAGAAACTAAATTAATTGATATTTTTATTTCTGTAGGAAGGACAGGAAAGATTACATATAATGCTATATTAGAACCAGTAATTATTAATGGAACTCTTGTTAGCGCTGCAACTCTTCATAATTATGAATATGTAGAATCTCTAAAATTAAATAAAAATGATAATGTAAAGATTATTAAAGCAGGAGAAATCATTCCAAAAGTTGTTTCCTTAAGTAAAAAAAACTCTGAAACAATTTTTAAAAGAATTGAATATTGTACATCCTGTAATGAAAAATTAGTTCAACCAGAAGATGAAGTAGATCAATATTGCATAAACAAAAAATGCCTTATGATTAGGTTAAGAAAAATCGAGCACTTTGCTTCCAAAAAAGCAATGAATATTCTCGGTCTAGGTTTTCAAAATATTGAAAAATTTTTTAAACTAGGAATTTTAACTAAATATTCAGACTTATTTTTTTTAGAAAAGTATAAAAATTTAATAGAATCGCAACCTTCTTTTGGAGAAAAATCATTTAATAATTTAATTGAATCAATAAATCGATCAAAAAGCAACTCTTTAGAAAAATTTATTTTTGCTATCGGAATTAAACAAATTGGTGAAAGATCTGCAAAATTAATTGCAAATGAGGTCAAATTACTATCTAATTTGATAAATTTTGACTTTGAAAAATTGAATAATATTAGAGATATTTCTTGCAAAACAATCAATTCTTTAAAATGTTTTTTTAGTGATGAAAATGAAATTGAAGAAATTAAAATAATTTTAGAATTAGGATTGGATTTTAAAAACTTAGAAAATGAATTTGAATCAAAAAAACTTCAAGGCTTAAATTTTGTAATTACTGGAACTCTTTCAAAGCCAAGAGACTTTTTTAAAGAATTAATAATAAAAAACGGTGGAAATGTTTTAAATTCTATTAGCAATAGAATTAATTATTTGCTTACCGGAGAAAAATCTGGTTCAAAAATAGAAAAGGCTCAAAAAATAAATACAATAAAAATTTTAGACGAGAATGAATTCAATAAATTAATTTAAAAAAACAAAGCATTTGCTTTGTTTTTTTAAATTTTGTTTTGTTCAAACTATTTTGAAAATCTTAAAAATACTGGTCTAATTCATGAATTTGATTTTGTAAATCAGTAGATAAATAAACCTGAAAATGGTGTTAAAAAGAAAAACACAATATATCAAATAATACTTTTTAAGTCAAAAATTTTAACTAAAAAGTAGACAATTAATCCAATTCCATATCCTAAAATAAGTGTTAACAAAATTCCTACTCATGTAAAATTTGTATTTCCGATTGCTGTCTTTGGTCTGTATTTAGACATATTTTCTCCTATCGATATTTTAAATAATCTACAAAAATTATATATAAAAAATATTCAAATTTCTCCAAAAAATATAAAGTAAAAAAAGTATTATTTTTTTGAAAAAAATTTTTTTTATGTATAATAATAACAAGCAACTATAGCAAGAGTGTACACCTGAACCCATTCCGAACTCAGTAGTTAAGCCTCTTAGCGTCGAAGATACCAGTAATGGGAAAATAGAGCGTTGCTTTTTTTATGCTTTTTTAATATATAATTAATAATGATAAATTTAAAGGAGTAATATAAATGACTTATTTAGTAATTGGAGGCGCTGGTTATATTGGCAGCCACACAGTTTATGAATTGATTGAAAATAATAACAAAGTTGTTATTTTAGATAATTTAACAACTGGATCAAATTCTTCTATTCATCCAGAAGCTAAATTTTATGAAGGAGATTTTAAAGACAAAAAAATTTTAAATAAAATTTTTGATGAAAATAAAGAAATTGAAATTGTAATAAATTTTGCTGCATCAATTGTTGTAAGTGAAAGTGTTTATGAACCACTTAAATATTATTTGAATAATACTTATGGAGTAATGATTTTGCTTGAATCTATGAAAGAAAATAATAAAAAGTTTTTAATTTTTTCTTCTACTGCAGCTGTTTATGGACAAAAATCAAATTTACCGATTAGAGAAGATGAGGATTTAAATCCTATTAATCCATATGGTTCTTCCAAACAAATGTCTGAAAAAATTATTCAGGATTATGCTCATGTAAATGATTTTAAATTTGCAATTTTGCGTTATTTTAATGTAGCAGGTGCACATCAAAATAACTCTATAGGTTTAGTTCCAAAAAAAGGCCATAAAGTTTCTCATCTTATCCCTTCTATTTCATCTTTTGTTTTCAATGAATTAGACTCTCTAAAAATTTTTGGAAATAATTATGACACAAAAGATGGAACTTGTATAAGAGATTATATTCATGTTCAAGATTTAGCTCATGCTCATTTTCTTGCTGCAAAATACATTTTTGAAAATAAAACTAATTTAATTGTAAATGTTGGATCTGAAAAAGGATTTTCAGTATTAGAAGTTGTTAAAACTTTTGAAAAACAACTTAATAAAAAATTAAATTATGAAATTAATCCTAAAAGAGATGGAGACCCTGCTTTTTTAGTTGCTTCAACAACAAAAATTGCAAAAATATTGAATTTTAAACCAAAATTCAGTTTGGAAGAGATTGTTAAAACAGAACTTGCTTGAAGAAAAAAAATTTTAAAGGATAAATAATGAAGGAATATATTGATTTTTTGACTCAGTGAATAAAAACTGAAGTAAAAAATTCTAATAAAAAAGGAGTTATTTTGGTTTTAGACAAAACAGAAAATAGCAAAATTTTAGCTTTTTTAGCTAAAAAAGCATTTCCTAATAATTCTTTAGCATTGATTTTGCCAATTGATGCAATTAATGAAGATGACAGAAAAGAAATGACTAATTTATTGGAAAAAATAAAGTTGGACTTTAATGAAATTGATTTGACAATTCCTTATTTGTCTTTTGAAAATATTTTAACTTTCGATAACGAAAAATCAAGAGAAAAGATTAAAGAGAAAATTAGATCTAGTGTTTTGGATGGAATTGCTCTTGAGATGAGTTATATAATTTTAAATCCTGCTAATTTATATGATTACTTTTTAGGTCTTTTTACAAATTATCAAATTGATAGAGAAAGTTTAGCACCCTTAGCAAAGCTAAATCCTAATGAAATTCATTTACTTGCAAAAAATTTAGAAATTTTGGATAATCCAAATAATTTAAACTTAAATAATCTATATAATATTGAAGAATATAATTTCAATTTCAATGATTTAGAAAATTTTTTAAACAACGAAAGTGTTTTGGCAAATATTAAATATGAAATTGAAATGGTACATTCATTAACTGAATTAAAGAGAATTTTTGTAAAGATTCCAAATAGAAATTGAAAGGAAAAATAGATGGCAGGACATTCAAAATGGGCAAATATTAAACATAGAAAAGGTGCTCAAGACGCAGCAAGAAGCAAAATTTTTATGAAATTATCAAAAGAGATTTTTGTTGCTGCATCTGGTCCAGGTGGAGCAGATCCCGAAACAAATCCAAGTTTAAGATTAGCAGTTTCTAAAGCAAAAGCACAATCCATGCCTAAAGCAAATATTGAAAAAGCTTTATCAAAGGCTTCAGGTAATTCAAAAAATGCAAGTGAATTTAAGGAATTAATTTATTCAGGGTCTCTTCCTGGTGGAGCAATTATTTTAGTTATTTGTTTAACGGACAATCTAAATAGAGCTATATCAAATATAAAAGCTGCTTTTTCTAAAATTGGAGGACAATTAGGAAAAAGTGGTTCAATCCCATATATTTTCGAGCGTAAAGGTGTTCTTGATATTCTAAAAGAAGAATACGAAAATAGTGATCAATTAATGCTCGAAGCATTAGATGCTGGAGCTGAAGATGTTCAAACATTTGAAGATTTTTCTAGAATAATAACTAATCCTTCAAATTTTCAAGAAGTAAAAGATAAAATTGATAAAGCTCTTAGTTTGGAAAATTATGCCACCGCTGAAATTCAATATTTACCAAATACTACCGTTAGTTTCGAAAAAGAAAAATTGGAAAAATTAGAAACTTGAATAGAAACTTTAGAAGACAATGAAGATGTTCAAGAAATTTATCACAACATTGATTTTTAAAAAAATAATAGTGAAGATATCACTATTATTTTTTTAAAAACATTATTATTGAGAAATTAGAATTACTTTGATAACATATTTAACTTAAAATTCTTGTATTTATATATAATTTCAAATATGGAAGATACACTTTATAAATCTTTAAAATCAATTAAAGAAAAATATGATTCAAATGAAAAAAAATTGTTACTACCTGAAGTTTTTAACAATATAAAAGAATATACAAAGATCTCAAAAGAAAATAATTCAATTAGTGAAATAGTAGAAAATTTTAATAAATTTTTGATTAACGAACAAACAATCAAAGATGCAAAAATTCTTCTTGATGAAAAAGATGAAGAAATGGTTTCTTTTGCAAAAAATGAAATTCACAAATCTGAATTAGAAAATCAAGAATTAGAAAAAAAATTGAGAATTTTAATTTTACCTAAAGATGAAAATGATGAGAGAAATGTTATCATAGAAATTAGAGGTGCTGCAGGTGGAGATGAAGCTAATATTTTTGCAGGTGATTTACTTAAAATGTACAACAAATGAGCAGATATTAATAAAATGAAGTTAAAATTGCTTGATTATGCTAATGCTTCTTCAGGAGGTTTTTCTCAAGTTACTTTTCTTGTTGAAGGAGACAAGGCCTATTCTAAACTAAAATTTGAATCAGGAGTTCATAGAGTTCAAAGAATTCCTGTAACAGAAACTCAAGGAAGAGTCCATACATCTACAACAACAGTTACTGTTATGCCAGAAGTTGATGATGTTGCAGAAGTAGAAATAAATCCGGTGGATTTAAAAATTGATACTTTCAGATCTTCTGGTCCAGGTGGCCAATCCGTTAACACAACTGATAGTGCTGTTAGAATCACACATCTACCGAGTGGTATTGTTGTTAGCTCACAAGATGAAAAAAGCCAAATATCTAATAGAGAAAGTGCACTTAAAATTTTGAAATCAAAACTTTATGATTTAGAAATCAAAAAAAGAAATGAAGAAACAGGAAAATTTAGAAAATTAGCTGGATCTGGAGCAAGAAGTGAAAAAATTAGAACTTATAATTACCCTCAAGATAGAATAACTGATCATAGAATTGGATTTTCAACTTCCTTGAAAATTGCTATGGAGGGAAAAATAAATAATATTATTGAAGCCTTACATGCTGAAGAACAAGCTGAAAAAATAAAAGAAGCTAATTTATAAAAACATATGCCAACAATTGAAGATTTATTAAAAGAAAAAAGAAGATATAAATTAAAAGAAGAAATTTCTGAAAAAGAGTTAAAAATGCTTAATTTGAATTTTCCCATCCAAAAAATAATGGGTTTTATTGAAATGCAAAATGTAATTGTTCATGTAAATCATTTTGTTTTAATTCCTAGATACGAAACTGAAGAGTTAATTTTGGAAGCATATAAATATCTTGAAAATAACAATAATTTAGATGTTTTGGATTTATGCTCAGGTTCTGGTTTTATTGCTTTAGCAATAAAAAAGCATTTTCCAAAAATTAATGTCATGGCTTCAGATATATCTGAAGAATCAATTAGACAAATCCAAGAAAATGTTGCAATCAATAATCTTGATATATTTTTTTTAAAAAGTGATCTATTCGAAAAAATTGAGAAAAAATTTGACTTAATTGTGTCTAATCCACCTTATTTAAGCCATAAAAATGTTTTAGATGAAAGTGTTTCGAAATATGAACCACATTTAGCTCTTTTTGCAAAAAAAGAAGGATTTGAAATTATTGAAAAAATTATTTTTTCTGCAAAAAAATTTTTAAAAAGTAATGGAGTTTTGTTACTTGAAATAGATACTGATAAAGTCAAATTTATTAACAAAATTGACTTTATCCAAGTTAGTTACCTTAAAGATATTAATAATAAAACAAGAATTGCAAAAATTACTTATTTCTAAATTTTGTTAAATCCACAAAATATTTTGAATTGTAAAATATTCAATTTTGACTCTTATTTAAACTTATTTTTTTGATTAAATATTTTTTTGATACTTCAAATGAAAATTTATCTTGAAAAATTCAAATTCAAAAAATTAAATAATAAATTATAATCCCTAAAACTATATATGTAAGTAAAGAAAGGGGTCATTCACTTAATTTACCAAAAATTGTTATTTGTACCAATCTTCCAATGTAAAAATAATTACTTTTTCATTCTCTTGAAGCATATTCAAATAATAACCAATTTAAAAAGAAAATAAAAATTGTAAATATAAATGAAATGATGATTGAAATTTGTGAATCTCTTTTAGTAATTTTTACTTTCAAAATTGTTAAAACAAAAACAGGAATAATTAAAGCAATCGAATGAGCTAAAAAATAATCTCAAAAAATATAAGAATCTAATCCTATATCAAAACCACCTCTACCAAATTGTTCAGGAAAAAGCTCATTTGCCTGACCTCAAAAAGGTGAATTAGATAAATCTGAAATAAATAAACCTATAATGGCTCCACCAATAGATAAAAATGCAAAATATTTAATAAATTCATGTTTTTTAAAAATAAAAGCTAAAAAAATTAAAAACAAAAATAGTCTACAAAAATGAAGAGGCAATAATTCTCATTGATTAGGGTATCCACTTACTGCTAAAAGAATAATTCTAAGTAAGAAAAAAAACATTCCGAAATAACCTATAAATTGAAAAAGCGAATCCTTAGAAGGAAAAATTTTTAGAATTTTAGAATTATTTGATTGAAAATTAATGTATTGATAAATTCTTACTTTATAAATCATCATTAAAAAGATAATAAAAAAAGCAATAGCTATAATTAAATAAGAGAGCCACGATGATTGCTCAAATGATCAATTGTTACCTTGTCAACTAAAAAAACCCAATAATTTGCTTGCTCCTGGCCTTATTCCTGATTCCATATTTAAATTCCTTTCAAAATATTTGGTACTATAACAATTTTTAATTCAAAATCTTATTTTTGAAAAAATAATTTAAAACAAGCAAAAAAGCTTGTTTTAAATTATATAAAATACAAAATCAATTAATTTAATTTAAGAAAATAATTTAAAGTTCTTACTACTTGGTTTACATATGAACTTTCATTATCATATCAAGTTGTAATTTTAAACAATTTCTTACCATTTTTTGAACTTATTTCTTGAGTTAATAATGAATCAAAAATAGTTCCTTCTGTTGCGCCTATAATATCAGATGATACAATTGGATTAGTTTCGTATCTCATTGACTCATTTGCATGTTTTTTGATTGCTTCATTAATTCCTTTAACAGTAGCTGGTTGAGTAGTTGTAAAAGTTAAATCCACTACTGAACCTGTAATAACAGGAACACGTAAAGCACCTCCTGCTAGTTTACCATCTAATTCAGGAATTACTAAACCAATAGCAATGGCTGCTCCTGAAGAAGTTGGAACAATATTAGTTGCTGCTGCACGTGCTCTTCTTAAATCTGAGTGTGGAGCATCATGTAATTTTTGATCTGCTGTATAACCATGAATAGTTGTCATTAAACCTGATTCTATTCCAAATTCTTTATTTATTGCATGTGCAACTGGTGCTAATGAATTTGTTGTACATGAAGCTGTAGAAATAATTGTATCACTTGCATTTAAAATTTGGTGATTTACATTATGAACCACTGTTGGAATTCCTGCGCCTTTAGCAGGAGCTGAAATTAAAACTTTTTTAGCTCCTGATTTTAAATGTTGACTTGCTTGTTCTTTAGTTGCAAATCTTCCTGTTGATTCAATAACTAAATCAATTCCTAAATCACCTCAAGGTAATTTTAAAGGATCACTTTCTGACAAAATTCTGATTTTGTGACCATTAATAATTAATGATTCAGCTTTTTCATCAACTTTTATTGACCCATTAAAATTTCCATAAATAGAATCATATTTAAATAAATGTGCTAATGTATTAGCATCTGTTAAGTCATTAATTGCAATGACTTGAATATTTTTTGAACTTGTAGCATCTGAAAGAATTGTTCTTAAAATAACTCTTCCAATTCTTCCAAATCCATTAATTGCGATTTTTTTCATTTTTCTCCTTATTACTTAGTAAAAATAACTTTCACTACAATCTTAATTATAAGACATAAGAAATTTTTATAATGAAAAAAACTATAAAATTAAATAACAATAAGCATTTTCAATCTCTCTAAAAACTCTTGTTTTTGAACTTTAAAAAAGAAATTCCCATCTTCTCTTAATTGTTTGTATAAATGATCAATAAACCCAATTTTGTCATGGGAATATACGGTTACAATAAAGCTAAATTCTTCCATTTGCAAATTAGAACTAATAAATGTTAGTTTTTTATCTTGAATTCTTTCTAAAAAAACATTTCAAAAAATTTCATCTACAGATTTTTTGTTAAATGAACCTAAATAAGCATCTAAAATAAAAAGACCATCGATTTTCTTTAAATCAGCTATAAAGTCATTTCTTGTTTTATAACTTGTTGCATCATCTAATGTTTCTGCAAGTTTTTTAAATGTTGTAAAAATAATTTTTTTATTTTTTTTCAAAAATAGATAAGCAATGTTTAATAAGAACTCATTTCTTGTTTCGGAAAACATTTCCTCATTAATTTTGTAAATTCCAAATTTATTAAATTTTTTTAAAGCTACTTCATTAAAAAATATTTGTTCGAATTGGTTGTTTTCACTTTTTTCAAAATATTTTTTTGAGTTTTTTTCAAATTCTTTGTCAAAAATACCAATTTCATAAGGAAAAAGATTTTGATAATCAATCAAAGAGACAAAATTAGATTTAAATTCTAAATTATTTTCTATTAGACTTATAAAATTATTATTTCTGTCTAAAAATAAAGTTGTAACCAATTTCGAATTTAAATCATTTTTTTCCTCTAATGAGATATCGATCAAAATTGGTAAAAATTCATCAATTTTGTCAAGTTTATCTTTTAGTTTATATTTAAGATGAAAATTTCTAACTCTTTTTGAAGTTCTAATTAAATTTTTTAATGTATTAACTTTTTCTTCTTTAGTTAATGTTTTTTCTGTGAAGGAAATCAAATTATCAATCTTACTAGTCATTAGAGTCCTCTACTTCTCATTTTTTATATTTAAATAAATCTTCAAAGGAAATATCATCATTATTTTGGAAATCAAAAATTGTGTATTCTTTTTGTGTATTTTTTAAAAAATTATTTTTAACTTGAACTGAATTTAAAAAATCTTCCTTTGATTTTTTTTGCAATTTTTTTATTGAACTAAAGTGTTTTAAAACATTTTGATAAGAAATTTTATTTTGTTTTAATAAATTATTCGCAACTGTTTTAATGTATTGAAAATTAAAATAACCAATAATATCAACACAAGAATTTATTACAAGATTTAAAACATCATCTGAAAATCCATTTTTATTAGCCTCACTAATTCATAATGTCATTTCGATTGTTGCACTGTTGTTTCAAATGTATTTAATAAACTGAGTAGTAGAATATTCATTTATTGCTTCTAAAATATTTTTTGCTTTTACAATTGGTATTTCATTTGTGTGTATAAACTCATTTTCCAATAAATTTTTCGAATCTTCGACTGAAGGTCCTTCAAAATGGATTGTTTTACTATTCTCGAAAAAAAAATCATTTTTTTGATTTTGCAAAAAAAAGTCACTACCAATATAGTTGATGTATGTTTCACTTATATCAAAATATTCTTTGATATTATCTTCATTATTTTCAACTTCTAAATTGATCATTTTTTTGTATAAATCTAAGCCTATTGCCTTTATCAAACTTTTTTTATATATAACGTTTTTATCAAACTGAAATTCATATAGTGGTTTTATCAAGCTTATTAAGTGTGTTGATTTGTCTTGCTTTTTTTCAAAAGTTTTTATCAAGCAAAAAGATTCTAATTTTTTTCTTAAGTCTAAAAATTCTTCAAAATCTATATTTAAAATTTTATAAAAATTTTCAACTTCAATTAAATCTGTTGTTTTTTTGTTTTCGACTTGATCATAAAAATTTGACAATAATGCAATTGCTTTTATTCCAATTATAGGTTGGTATAGTTTTCTAATAATTTTATAATCTGAATCAGAAATTTCAAAATTTTTTTCAATAAATAAATTAGTCATATGTCCCCCAAGAAAATCAATTGAGTTTATTTTAACTTTATCTTTTTGAATAGATAAATAAAATTTAAAATGTTTTTAAAATTTTTATCTTACTTACAAAGATATTTACATAAGAACAAACTTATAAAGTGTTAAAAAACATACTATTAAAAGCTGATTTTGTTATATTTACATTTTAAAAAAACTTGTTAACATTTATTTTTAATAAAATTTAAGAAAAAAAATAGGATTTTATAATCCTATTTAAAATCTATTTTTTTTCTGAGTTAATTTTATTAGCAACTTCTTTCCCTGCAATAGCTCCATCGCCAATTGCTGTTGCTACTTGTCTAATGTCTTTTACTCTAATATCTCCTGCTGCAAAAATATTTTCTAATTTAGTTTCTAATTTTTCATTAGTTTGAATAAAACCTTGTTCATTAGTTATTCCTAAGTGCTTTGCAAAATCCACTGAAGGTATAAAACCAATATATGGAAATAAACTTGTTAGTTTAATTGTTTCTTTTTTTCCATTAATTAAAACATCTGCTTCTTCTAATTTATTTGATCCTTTTAATTTTAAAATACTAGAATTCATGTGAATTTTTACATTTTTTAATAATTTTAAATCATTGACAGATTTCTCTTCTGCATTAAATTTTGAGTCTTTAACAAAAACGTGAACTTCAGAAGCAATTGAAGCTAAGTAAATAGCTTCTTCAACTGCACTATTTCCACCTCCAATTATTGCTGAAGGTGTTTTTCCAAATAAAGGTCCATCACAAATAGCACAGTAACTTACACCCTTATGATTAAATTCCTCGATTCCTTCAATATCTCTAGGAACTCTATTTACCATTCCGGTTGCAATAATAATTGATTTACCTTTGATTATTTCATTCTTTCTTTCTAAAAGTACTTCCTTGTTAAATGGTCCATGATTATTTATTTTTAGTACATTTCCAAATTTATATTCAGCTTTATAAGCTTTGGCATGATTCAACATTTCTATTGCAAGATCAGGGCCTCCAATAGTTGTAAAACCTGGATAATTTTCAATTCTAGAAGTGGTGACCATTTTTCCACCTGGAGCTCCTTTTTCAATAAAAACAGTTGATAAATTTGCTCTTGAGGCATAAATTGCAGCTGACATAGCTGCTGGTCCTCCACCAATAATAATTACATCATATATTTTTTCATTATGCATTAATTCACCTTCTTGTAATATTTGTTAAAGGTAGATCATAGTATTTTATTCTACCTTCTTTTTTAATTATATATTTTTTACCATTTATTTTTTCAAAATATAATCAAAGACTTATACCTCCGATAATCATAAGAACTGATAAAACAATATAAAATGGATATTGTTCATCTCTTAAAGGTTCCATAGATGTTCTTACTGTACCATACCAAAGAAGATACATGGCTCCTGTTACTCCAGGTTTTGATCAACCAAAAAATAGAACTCCTCAAATAATTAATAAATAACCTATTAAATTAGCAATTGACTCATAAAAAAATAAAGGAACTCGATATGCTGTGATACCATTAGAAGTTATGAACATGTTGTCTGCAATTGCATCACCTAATCAAGCAATTGAAGTTCTATCTGTAATTACTCCAAATACTTCATGATTTGTAAAATTTCCTCACCTACCAATTGCTTGACCAATTAAAACAGAAGGTAAAATAATTCCAAAAGCTTTTGCAAAAACTATTTCTTTTCTTTTAGTGAACAAATAAACACTATTTGCAAAAGCAGCTAAAAAGACTCCTCCTTGAATAGAAAGACCTCCTTCTGTTATAGCTCATCAGGCACTTCCTGGAAAAGGATCTAAAGGATTATCTATTAATCTTTCAAAAATGAATCAAAGTCTTGCTCCGATAATAGCTGAAGGAATTGTGATAATAATTAATATAGCTAAATATTCAAATTTATAATTTTCTCTTTTTCAAAAAAATGAAATAGTTACAATTGATGCAATAACACCTAAAATTATTAACAAAGAATAAAGAGAAATAGGTCCTAAACTAATTGCTTGGCCAACTGATATTCCTCCTATAGAACTAGTAGTATTCATTATTTTTCTCATCTTTCCATAATTATATTTAAAGCATCAACTCCATCTAATTTTGCCAAATATAAATTTGTTGCGGCAACAATTAAAGATGAAGTATTTCTACCTGCTAAAATTTGAACTTGAATTTTTGGAATTTTTGAATCTAAAACTTCATAAAATAACTCTTGATTTCCCAAACGATCAAATGTGTCGCCTTTAATTGGATCAAATGCAACTTTTACTAGTTCAACAACAAGTCTTATTTCACTTCTTTTACGATGGATTTCCTTTCCATAAACAGCTTCGACATCCATTAGTCCTAATCCTCTTACTTCTAAAATACCTTTTGTTATTTCGCTAGGATAACCAAAAAAAGAATTACCAATTCTTTTTATGATGACTGTATCATCGCTAATAAAAAGAAATCTTTTTTGAATTAATTCAAGAACAGCTTCAGATTTACCAACACCACTTTCTCCAATGATCATTACTCCAATACCATTTATCTCAACTAAAGAAGCATGCTTCGAAACTGAAGGCGCAAAAACTTCTGATAATGGAAGAGAAATATAAGTGTGAATTTCTGAAATACTAAATTTTGTTTTTACAACAGGAATTGAATAAAAAGAGGCAACTTCAATTATGAAATTTGATGTTTCTTCTGTTAAGGATTTTGAAAGAATTACTAGAGGAGGATTTAATTTAAAAACTTTAGCTAAAACTTCTTTTAGACTTTTTTCATTTAAAGTTTTAAATCACTCTTGCTCTGTAAAACCTCAAACAATAATATTACCAAAATTTTTGTAATTATGTGTATCAATTCCAGCAAGTTCTAAACCAACTCTTTTTATTGATGGGGAATTAATTAAATTTCATTTAGTAATTTTTTCAAAATTATTAGGGATTAAATTTAAAGCTTCTAAAAATTTATCTACATAGATAAATGATTTATTTTCTTTTTTGAAATATGTATCTTTATTTAATTGCATTTTTTAACATCCTTTTTAAGTATTGACCAGTAAATGATTCTTTTATCTCTGCTACTTGCTCAGGGGTTCCTGTAGCAACAATTTTTCCGCCATTAGTTCCACCACCTGGACCTAAATCAATTATGTAATCTACACTTTTAATAACATCTAAATTATGTTCTATTACAATTACTGTATCTCCTTTATTAACAATTCTTTTTAAGACTTCTAATAAATTCGAAACATCATATGAATGTAAACCTGTTGTTGGTTCATCTAAAACATATAAAGTCTTCCCTGTTGATTTTTTTAATAAATGAGTTGCAAGTTTAACTCTTTGTGCTTCTCCACCACTTAAAGTAGTAGCTGGTTGTCCTAGTTTGATATAACCTAAGCCAACATCCATTAAGGTTTCTAATTTTTCTCTAATTTTTGCTCTATTAGCAAAAAAATCAAATGCTTCAGAAACGGTCATATCTAGAACATCGCTAATATTTTTGAATTTATATTTAATTTCTAAAGTTTCAGGATTATATCTTTTACCATCACAATGGTCACAAACAACATAAACATCAGGTAGAAAATGCATTTCAATTTTTAAATATCCATCTCCTGAACATTTATCACATCTTCCACCATTAACATTAAAACTAAATCTCCCTTTTAAAAAACCACTTGCTCTTGCATCTTCTGTATTTGCAAATAAATCTCTGATGTCATCAAATACAGTTGTATAAGTTGCAGGATTTGACCTAGGAGTTCTTCCGATTGGACTTTGAGAAATTTGAATAATCTTGTCAATATTATGTAAACCCTTAATTTCTTTATGTTTTCCCGGATGAACTTGAGACCCTTTTACAAATTCAATTCCTTTAATTAAAACTTCATTTACTAAAGTACTTTTACCACTTCCTGAAACTCCTGTTACAGCAATAAATTTACCAATAGGAAATTTAACATCAATGTTTTTTAAATTATTTTCTTTAGCTCCTATTACTCTTATAATTTCTCCGCTTCCACTTCTTCTAAAAGTAGGAATTTCAATTTTTAATTCACCAGATAAATATTTACCAGTAATAGATTCTTTTGATTTTTTAATATCTTCAACAGATCCTTGTGCAACAATTTGCCCACCTTCATTTCCTGCTTTTGGTCCTATATCAAGAATATAATCTGCTTCTAGAATTGTTTCATCATCATGTTCTACAACAATTAAAGTATTTCCGATTTCCACCATGTGTTTCAAAGTTTTAATTAATTTTTCATTATCTTTTTGGTGTAATCCAATACTTGGCTCATCAAGAACATATAACACACCTGTTAAATTTGAACCAATTTGAGTAGCTAATCTTATTCTTTGAGCCTCTCCTCCACTTAAAGTTTCAGCTGTTCTATTTAAAGTTAAATACTCTAAACCGACATCACTTAAAAAAGTCAATCTATTTACAATTTCATTAACAATTAAAGTCGAAACTTCCTTTTCAAAAGAACTAATTTCCAAAGATAAAATCTTTGAAAGACCTTCTTCGATTGATAATTTTGAAAAGTCAGAAATGTTTAAACCTTCTATTTGAACAGCTAAAGCATAATCATTTAATCTATCTCCTTTACATTTTGAACATTGAATTTCAGACATAAATTTTAAATATCAAGTGCGAAGTTGTTCACTTGTTGTTTCAAGAAATCTTCTCTCCATTTTTGTTAAAATACCTTCAATTTTATTAAATCTAGTATATTTATTTCCACTAACAGATACATTAGTATAATTTATATCTTCTTTAGAACCATAATAAATAATATCTAATTCAGATTTTGTCATTTTCTCAATTGGTTTTGCTGCACTAATTTCATAGTAATCTAATAAAGCTTTAAATTCTTGTCAATCTAAATTAGATGTTTCTACTGTATTTTGAAAAGGAATAATTGCACCTTGTAAAATTGATTTTGTTTTATCTGGAATTAATAAATCTGGATCAGATTTTAGTGAAACTCCTATTCCTTTGCAAACTTCACACATTCCATAAGGAGAATTAAAAGAAAACAATTTAGTTTCAATTTTGGGCATTTCAAAATCTCCATAAGGACAAGAAAAAAGTTGAGAAAACATTTTTTTCTCCTTTCCTAAAATTTCTACATTAACTAAACCTTTAGAATATTCTAAGGCAATTTCGATTCCATCTGCAATTCTTGAACGATTTTCTTCATTTAAAATCAATCTATCAACAACAATTTCAATATCATGTTTCTTAGATTTATCTAAATTAATTTCTTCATCAAGAGAATATATTTCTCCATCAATTTTCAATCTTAAAAAGTCTTTTTTTAATTTTTCTAATAAAACTTGATGTGTTCCTTTAGCACCAGAAATTACAGGAGCAAGAATTAAAATTTTTGAATCTTTTTCATATGAAAAAACAGTGTTTAAAATGTCTTTTAATTTTTGGGATGTAATTTTAATTTTATGGTTAGAACAAAAAGGATGTCCGATTCTAGCATACAAAAGTCTCAAGTAATCATGAATTTCTGTAACTGTTCCTACTGTTGAACGTGGATTATTGTGAGTTGTTTTTTGTTCAATCGAAATAGCCGGACTTAATCCATCTATTGAATGAACATCTGGTTTCTTAGTTCCACCTAAAAACTGACGAGCATAACTACCTAAAGAATCTACGTATCTTCTTCTTCCTTCTTCATAAATTGTATTAAAAGCTAGTGAGCTTTTACCAGATCCAGAAAGACCTGTAAAAACAACTAATTTATTTTTAGGAATAACAACATCAATATTTTTTAAATTATTTTCTTTTGCACCTTTAATAGAAATAAAATTATGAGTATCAATTTTTTGATTCATAAGGCTCCTTTTGGTTTTCTTTTGCTTTATAAATTTTACTACATTTAAATTAATTAAGTTTTAGATACAAGAAGAATAAAAAATCTCTTTTTGTAAAAGAGATTTTTAAAATATTATTTAACTTTTAAGTTGTGAAAAACTTGGATTCCTTCATAAGAAGCAACTATGCCTAATTCTTCTTCAATTACTAATAATCTATTGTACTTTGCAACTCTATCTGTTCTTGAAATTGAACCAGTTTTAATTTGTCCTGTATTTAAAGCAACTGCTAAATCAGCAATTGTAGTATCTTCAGTCTCTCCTGAACGGTGAGAAACCACACAAGTCATACCAGCTTTATGAGCCATTTCGATTGCATCCATTGTTTCTGAAAGAGTTCCGATTTGGTTTAATTTAATTAAAACAGAATTTATTGCCTTAGTTTCAATTGCTTTTTTAATGAATTTTGGATTAGTTGTTACTAAGTCATCACCCATAATTTGATGTGTTGCGCCAACAGAATTATTTAATTTTGTAAAAGCATCTCAATCATGTTCTGAAAAACCATCTTCTAAAGAAATGATTGGATACTTTTTAAACAAATCTTTAAAGTACTCAACAAGTTCATCTGATGAATATTCAACTTTAACTTTTCCTAAATTTTCAAATCCTGGTTGTTTAGTTAAAATAGCTTTTTTAAGTTTTTTGAAAGTGTATGTTTTTGATTTTTTATCAAATAATTCACTTGATGCTGCATCAATTGCAATAGCAACAGCCTTGTCTCCTTTTTTACTTGGTTCATATCCAGCTTTTTTAATCGCTGAAACAATAAAATCTAAAACTTCTTCATGAGATTTTAAATCAGGTGCAAATCCACCTTCGTCTCCCACAGCTGTTGAATGACCTTGTGAAGCTAATAAATCTTTTAAATTGTGAAATACTTTGTTTGCAACTTGCATTGCTTCTTTAAAAGTTTTTGCTCCAATTGGCATAATTAAAAACTCTTGAAAATCAACAGTGTTTGAAGCATGTTCTCCACCATTAATCACATTAAGCATTGGAACAGGTAACTTAAAGCCATTTGTTCCACCAACATAACGATATAAAGGAATGTTTAATTCATCTGCTGCTGCTTTAGCAACCGCTAAAGATACTCCTAGTATTGCATTTGCTCCTAATTTTTCCTTGAATTCTGTTCCGTCTAATTTAATCATTTCATAATCAATTGCTCTTTGATCAAGAACATCATAACCTTCGATTTTTGGTGCAATAATATTATTTACATTATCAACAGCGGTTTGAACACCTTTTCCACCATATCAATTTTTCTCATACTTTGTACCTTTATCTCTTAATTCTTTAGCTTCTTTTTCACCCGTTGAAGCTCCAGAAGGGACCATTGCACTCCCATAACCATATTCTGATTCAACTTCAATTTGAATTGTTGGATTTCCACGAGAATCTAAAACTTCTCTTGCGTGAATTCTCATAATTGCTGACATTTTACCTCTTTAAAATATTAATTTTGTTAATTTAAAATTACTTAATTATTATATTACAAAACAATTTTTATTAATAAAGAAAGTTATTTTAAAAAAATAATATAATTTTTAAATGAAAAAGAGATTTGCAATAGTAATTGATTCATTTTCGAATATTACAAAAGAAAAAGCAAAGGAAAACAATTTATTTTATATTCCCTTACAAATTATTTTAGATGATATTTCCTATAATGAAGGAGTTGATTTCTCATTGGAAGAATTTTTAATAAAAATAAACAAGTCTAAATCAAGTAAAACTTCTTTACCAAATTTAGAGTTGTTAAATGATTTAATTGAAGAAATAAAAAAAGATTATGATGGAGCTATTTTCATTCCTGTTTCTCAAAAATTTTCAGGAACATATAATTTATTAAAAAATTTAGTAAAAGATAATAAAAATTTCCATGTTTTAGATACATGCTTTGTTGGAAAAACTGGTTTTTATGTTGCAAAAACAATAAGAGAAAAAATGGATAGTGGTTTAGATATTGAAGAAATTTTAGAGTGAGTGAGTGAATTCAATTCTAAAACAATAAATTATATAATTCCAAGAAAAATTGCAACTATTTCAAAAAGCGGAAGAGCCTCAACTCTTTTAAAAAGTTTTGTAAATAAATTAAATTTAGTTTTTACAATTCAATTTGATGAAAATGGAATTAAAATTGCAAGCATAAATACATTTATTAATAAATCAATTAAAAAAGCTTTGAATAGAATTGAAAATTTTATTCAAAAAAGAGAAATAGAAAATTATGAAATTGATTTAATTTCTAATGGTGATTTTTTAGCATTAGAAGAGACAAAGGAAATGTTTGGAAAAAAGAATTTTAAAATAAATGAAATTTACTTATCAAGTGCTGCTGCAATGATAAATGGTGGTTTTACAGGTATTACAATTGTTTTTAGGGAAAAGATTTAAAATATATAAATATAAATGAAATCTTTTGTAATATAATTGGACTATGAAAAAATTAGGAATAGTAATTGATTCTTTTTCAGGAATCAGCAAAAAAGTAGCAGAACAAGAAGGTTTTTTTCAATTGCCTTTGCAAATAGATTTAGATGGAAAAGTATTTCTTGATGGTGTAGATTATAGTTTTGAAGATGCTACAAGTTTAATTAAAAATGCAAAGAACCCAAAAACATCACTTCCACCAGTCGAAATAATCAATAACATTATTGAAAATGGCTTAAAAAAATATGAAAATTTAATTTTTTTACCGCTTTCTTCTTCATTGTCAGGAACATATAATTTATTAAGACTTAAAACTGAAGAATATAAAAATATTCATGTTTTAAACAATAGTTTAACAGGAACTTTATATTTTGACATTGCTAAAAAATTGACAAAAATGTCTGAAGAAGGAAAAAGTATTGATAGTATTATTGATTTTGTTAAGGATTTTGATAGTAAAACAATTACATATATAATTCCTAAAAATCTAGAAGCTATGATTAATGGTGGTAGATTAACCGGGAAGAAAAAATATGTTATGACAACTTTGAAATTCATTCCAATTATTAAATTCAAAGATAAAAACTCTGTTTCAGGATTAAAACGATCTGTTAGAAAAGCAGCTGAAAAAGTAGTGGAAAAATTAATTAAATTTATAGGCGGGGAAGAAAATATTGAGAATTTTGAGTTCAGAATTGTTCATACTTTGGATCCGGAAACAATTCAGATTGCAAAAGATGTTCTATTAAGTAAAAACATAAAAATTGCAAGCATTGATATTTCAGGTGGAGCAGTTATGGTCCATGTTGGTTATGGAAGTATAGCATTAAGTGTTAGCCCTAAATTGAAAGAAACTTTTTAAAAAAATTTGTAAAATTATTTGTATTAATGTATAATAGTTTTACTTAAATGCGAGTGTAGTTTAATGGCAGAACTTCAGCCTTCCAAGCTGACTATGAGGGTTCGATTCCCTTCACTCGCTCCAAATCATTAAATTGATCATAAAAAAGAGACAAAGTCTCTTTTTTATTTTCATTTGCTGTTTTTTGTGCTTTACTTTTACAATTAAAAAAGAGACTGCTGTCTCTTTTTTAATTGTTTGAAAAATATTGTAATTAAGCTTTGTTCTTCATTTGGTTTGCAACTTCACTTGCAAAATCAACTACTTGCTTTTCAATTCCTTCTCCAACTTCATATCTTATTTTTGAAATAGGGAAAGAATTTTTTGAGTTCATATATTGTTTAATACTTTGTCCTGGTTCAACAACAAATTCTTGCAAAGTAAAAGTTGTTTCAGAAAGTTTTTTATTAATCATTCCTTCGATTATTTTTGGACGAATTTTTTCAGGTTTTAGTTGAATTTGCTCGTCTTTTTCAAATTCGCTTCTCAATTTTTTGATTTCTTTTTCCGGAACTTCTTTTTCATCTAAAAATAATGGATTCATTGCTGTAATGTGCATAGACAATTGTTTTGCCATATCTTCTGTTCCATTTTCAATAATTAAAACAGCTGCTTTTTGACCATCGAAGTGGTTGTAAACTCCAATAACTTGTTTGCTATTAAATTTTTTGACTTGTTCTGCTCTTCTAAAAGTTAGTTTTTCTCCAATTGTAGCAGATGCAGAAGCAACAAGTTCTGCTAATGTTTCATTACCTATTTTTACTTCTTCTATAATATTTTTGTATTTATAAAAATCATGTTTTAACAATTCTTGACCAATTTTATTTACTAAATCTTTAAATTTTTGATTTTTAGCAACAAAATCAGTTTCTGAATTAATTTCAATTATTACACCATATTTATCATTTGAAAAAGCAGCAACTAAACCTTCTGCTGTAATTCTATCTGCTTTTTTTGCAGCTTTAGCTTTTCCGTTCTCTTGTAATCATTTCACTGCAGCATTTAAGTCATTTTTTGTAGCTTCTAGAGCTTTTTTACAATCTAAAAAACCACTATCAGTCATTTCTCTAAGTTTTTTAATTTTTTCAGCATCAACCATTATTTTGTCTCGCTTTCATTGTTGTTGTGTCTTGGTTGAAAATCACCATCTGGTCTTCTTTTTACATAAGGTTTTCTTGGTTTTCTTTCTTCTCCATCTTTACCAACATTTTCACTAGTTGCTGGAAATACAATAGCCTCATCACCTTGATAAGCAAACAACTGTTTTCCATTTTTTGCCGCAACAATTGCATCTGCTAAAATTGTAATAATTAAATTTAAAGATTTAACACTATCATCATTTGCAGGGATTCCAAAATTTACTAATGAAGGATCTGAATTTGTATCTAAAATTCCAATAATTTTAATATTTTTTCTTTGAGCTTCTTTAATTGCGATTTTATCTGTATTAACATCAGCAACAATCATTACTTGTGGCAAGTGTTTCATGTTTCTAATTCCTGTTAAATTACGTTGTAACTTTGCTAATTTTTTAGAAAATTCAACACCTTCTTTTTTTGTATATCCTTCATATCCTGATTCTTCTAATTTTTCAAGATCACTTAAAGTTCTTACTTGATTCATAATAGTTCTACTATTTGTAAGGGTTCCACCAAGTCATCTTTCGGATACATAAATTGAATTTGTTCTTAGTGCTTGAGCTTTAACAACATCTTTGGCCTGTTTTTTTGTTCCTACAAAAATAAATGAAGCGCCTTTTTGAGCATATTTTTCAATCAATTTATAAGCATATTCTAGTGCTTTTCTTGTTTGGGCAATGTCTATAATATGTGTTCCCATTTTTTTTGAATGGATAAAAGGTTTCATTTTAGGATTTCACAAACTTGCTTTGTGACCAAAATAAGTTCCTGCTTCTAAAAGTTTTTGTTTAGAAACTATTTCGTTTTTTTGAGACTCTGAAGAACTTACTTCAGGAGCATCATTCATATCATTAATATTCATATTTTCCTTAATATTTGTTTTTACTTCCTTTGGTTTCTAAAATTAAGACTCTTTTAATTAGAGCACACCTAATAAATTCACCAAAGTGCTTTTTGTTTTTTCGTATTTACAAATTAGTTTGCAAATAACTCTTTTATTATACCTTTTTAATCAATAAAATGTAAATTTCAAGAACTTAGAAATAAAAACATTAAAAATTTGATTTTGCAAAATAATAAGAATTTGATTATCATTAATTTAGTTTATAATTACTTTATACTTTTTAAAGTTAGTAAATTTGTAGTGGAAGTTTAATTTTACTTTCTTAAAATAGGTAAAATTAAAAATTGAAAATAGGTGGTTTATGAAAAAAAGTTTTGACTATCATACAGTTGTAATAGGCGCTGGAAGAGTTGGATCTCATTTTGCAAAAAATTTAGCTAGATTTGGAGCTAAAGTCTTAATAATTGACAAAAATGAAATTTTTGGTGGAAAGCAATTTAACAGAGATGTACCAATTCAAATTCTTCAAAATACACTTGATAAAATTGAAAAAAAAATGAGCTTGGATGAAAAATTTAAATTTTTTAGATCTGAATTAAACTTAAAATTGCATAATTTAATTGAAAAAACTGGACAAAATTCATTCACTAAACTAGGAATTGATTCTTTGATAGGAACAGTTCACATAGTGGATAAAAATAATTTGATAATTAATGAGAAAAAAATTAGTTTTAAATATTGCGTATTTGCTGTTGGATCAAGATTTTTAAAACCTTTAATTAAAGGTCTAGATTATTCAAAATATGAAACAATTGAAAACTGATATAACTTTGACAAAAATTTTAATTCAGTAACCATTATTGGAAATGATAAAAATTCTTTAGAATTAGCAATTACATTTGCAGAATCTGGTTCTATTGTTTATTTATTGAATAAAAATGATAATTTTATAAATCTTTTAAAAGATGATATGCTTTTAAAATTTCAAAATTATGCAAGGAAAAATAACTTTTATATAATTAATAATGCTTCAATAAAAAACATAAACAAAACTGAAACTGATCAGTTTCAAATTGAATATTCTATTGGAACATATTCTCTTTTTCTAATTTCTGATAGATTAATTTTAGGTGGTACAAAAAAAGGGAATTTAGACAAAGTAAGTAAGGATATTATTTTTGAAACTAATTTAAGAAATTTTCCAATTTCAGATAGACAATTAAGATTAAGAAATAATAAAAATTTCTTTGCGATAGGGAGTTGTTTTGGTCCTTACATAGATTCGAACCAAGGATTTTACCAAGCAAATCTTATAATTAATAATCTTATAGAAAATGATGAAAGAAATGTATTTGATTTTGAAAATTTTTCAAGTAATATAAATGCAAAGATTGGATTTTCTTTCATTGGGATGCATGAAGATGAAATTAAATCACAAAAAATTTTTTATAACAAATTTGAATATGATTTTAAAGAGAGTAATTTATCAATAGTAAATGACAAAGATAAAGGATTCATAAGAGCTTATTTTGACAAAAAACATAGGCTTCTAAATGCTTCAATTGTTGGGGAAAATATAACTGAAATTTCATCTGTTTTTTTATGAATGTACAATTCTCAAATAAAAATTAATTCTTTAAATTCCTTTCAAACTCTTCCTTTTACAAATTTAGAAATTCTTAAGGAAATTTTGACAAAATATATTTTTGAATATGTTTTCAATGAAAAGAAATTGGCTTTCATTCATAAATATTATTTAAAAACAGATAAAAATAGAGGGTAGAGGGGGAACTTAAATGTTAAAAATCATAAATAGCAAGCAAAATATTAAGGAAATTGAACTAAAATTTATTTCAAAAATAGATGATAATAAAAATTTGATAAATACCGAAGATTTGGCAATTAGTGAGTTTTTAGATCAAAATAAAATTTTGATATTTATAAAAAATATCGATGAATTGAAGCAGGAAAAACTTGAGAAAATAGTTTCAAAAATTTTATCTTCAATTGGAAGTAGAAATGTTTTTATTGATTTAGAATTTTGAGGAAAATCAGAAGAAAAAATTTTAGAAATTTTTATAGAATATTTTGAGGAAAAATTTGTTTATGATTTTTCATATAAAACAAAAGAAAAAGACAAAATTATTCCCAATTTAACTTTGGTCACATCGATTTCAGAAGAAATTTACAAAAAAATGATTTTGATTTCTAAATCAAAACTTTTTGTTAAAAAATATCAAGAAATGCCACCTAATATTGCAACAAGTGAGTATCTTGCAAGTGTTGTTGAAAAAGAGTTTGAAAATTCTCCTTTAATAAATGTAAAAATTTTAAATAAACAAGATATTAAAAATTTAAAAATGGGGCTACTTCTAGCTGTAAATGCAGGTTCTTCTCATGAACCTAGAGTAGTTGAGTTAAACTATAATGGAAATCTTGAATCTAAAAACAGAACAGTTATTGTGGGTAAAGGAATTACATTTGATACAGGTGGTTATAATTTAAAACCTTCTAAATATTTATCAGGTATGAAATTTGATATGTCAGGTGCAATGATTGCTTCTGGAGTTATGAAAGTAGTGGAAAATTTAAGCCCAAAAATAAATTTAAGTGTCCTTATGGTATTGACTGATAACAAAATTTCATCAAGAGGCACAACTCCTGAGGAAATTCATTATGCAATGAATGGGAAAAGTATTGAAATAACAGATACTGATGCTGAAGGCAGATTAATTTTAGCTGATGGTATTTCATATGCATCTAAAATTTTAAAAGCAAGTGAAATTATTACAATTGCAACTTTAACAGGAAGTGTAATAGTGGCTTTAGGAGATAAAATAAGTGGTGTTTGATCAACAAATGATGAAAGCTGAAAAAAATTAAAAAAAGCAGCCAAAATTTCTAATGAAAAAATTTGAAGATTGCCTTTGGATGAGGATTTTTTGGAAGGTTTAAAATCTAGTAGGATTGCCGATTTGATAAACTATGATGCGAACAATTATTCAGATTCAAATTCTGCCGCAATATTTTTAAAGCAATTCACTAATAAAAGTGATCTAATACACTTAGACATTGCAGGTACAGTAAGTAAAAAATCAAATCCAAATGCCGTTTTATTAAAAACACTTGTAAACTATTTGACTAAATAAATTTTAAATTTAGTAAACTATAATAAATATTAAAATAAGGAAATTATGTCTTGAAAACCAAAAATCATCTTTTTATCTCTAATTGTTTTAAATTTAATTGTTACAATTGTTTCATTTTTATTAATTGGGTTTCTTTTACAAGAATTGCTTGATAAAATTTTGTTTTCACTATTGACATTAGTTTTTTCATTAATAATTTTGGGAGTTTTTTCCATTTCTTTTTATTTAATAAACAAAAAAGAAGTAAATAAAAATTATGTTCTTAACAATTATATTGAAAAAATTGTTGCCGAAAATGGATTAGGATTGATAATCATCAGTGATAAATCAAAAATTATTTGGGCTAGTGAATTTATTAACCAAAGATTCAAAGAAAATGTTGTTGGTAAAAATGTTACTTCTATTTCTAAAAAAATTGAAACTATGCTGCTGAATGCTGAAAAAAATACAACTATTGAATTAGAAGGGTTTCACTATTTTGTAAATTATATTTACCAAAGTAATGTTTTAGTATTTAAAGATGTCACTAAAGAAGTAAGCGCAATTATGCAATATGATGCTGAAAAAATTGTTATTGGTGAAGTGGATATTGATAATTTTCAAGAATATCAATCTTCTCTTAATGAAGAAGATTTATTCTCAATTCAATACAAAGTAATTGATATGTTAGAAAAATTAGTAAAAAATTACAATGTAAGCTATCGTCAATATGTAAATGGGAAATTTTTATTGATTACAAATGAAGAAACTTTAAATCAATTTATAGATTCTAAATTCAACTTTCTTGATTCTCTAAGAGCACAAAAAGTTGAAGAATTTAGACTTTCTGTTTCAATCGGATTGTCAAAAAGAGGAAATTCTATTAGTGAATTGATGGAATTAGCAAAAGATGCTTTAAGACAATCTAAATCTAGAGGTGGAGATCAAATTACAGTTTGATCAAAAAATGAAAAACCAATTTATTTTGGATCAAAAAGTGAAATTGCAATAAATCCAAGTAGAACAAAAGCAAAAGATGTTGCGACTCTTTTATTAAAAAAAATGGAAGACCAAAGTATTACAAAAGTAATTTTATATGGTCACATAATGGCTGATCTGGATGCAATTGGATCAACATTTGCTTTAAGTGAAATTGCAAAATATTTCAAAAAAGAAGTATATATTCAAAATGTTATTATTGATGAAACATCTCAAAGAACAATTAATAAATATTTTACTCTTGCCGAAAAAGAACTTTTTATAAAAAAACAAAAAGCTATTAGTTTAACAGATAAAAATACTCTTGTTATTGTTTGTGATACAGCAGAAATTGATAGAATTGAAAATCCAGAAGCTTTCGATAAGGCTTTAATTGAAAATATTTTTATTTTGGATCATCATAGAGTAAGTAAATTACCAGAAAACATTGAATATAAAAATACATTTATTGACACAGGTTCTTCAAGTGCTTGTGAAATTACAACAGAAATTATTTCTTTTATGAGTTTAGGAAAAATTATTTCAAAAAAAGCAGCTCAATTTTTATTAAATGGAATTTATTTAGATACAAATCAGTTTCAAAAAGCAACGTCTTCTAAGACTTTTGCTGCTGCAAGTTTATTAAATGAATGAGGAGCTCAAGTGGTTGAAAGTGTAAATGTTCTAAAAATGGACATTAAAACTAGAGAAATTGTCGATAGTATTTTAGCTGAGTTAAGGGAAATTAAAAAAGGATTTTATCTTGCTTCTTATGATGGACCAATTCCTTCAGAAGTTGTAAGCATAGCTGCAGATGAAATTTTAAGAGTTAGTGGAAGAAAAGCAGCATTTGTTATTGCAAAATCTTCAAATGGTGATTCTTATAAACTATCAGCAAGAGGGATTGAAACAAATGTTCAAATTATCGCAGAAGCTGTAGGTGGTGGTGGGCATTATAGTGCTGCTGCTGCTGTTTCTAATGAAAGCTTAACTGTTTTTACGGATAATGTTATCCAAGCAATTGTTAGTGCAAATACAGAAATTGCTTAATAAATAAAATTAAAGGAGAAAATTATGAAGGTGATTTTAATAAAAGATTCTAATGCGGGGAAAAAGAATCAAATAGTTGAAGTAAGTGCTGGATATGCTACAAACTTTCTTTTTAGACAAAATTTGGCAATTCCATACAATAAAGATAATGAAAAATTTTTAAAAGATGTATTGGAAAAAGAAAGAGAAATTGAAAATGAAAAAAGATTTGAAGCAAATGAGTTAAAAACAAAATTAGAAAAAATTAATCTATCTTTTAAGTTAAAAGCATCATTAAGAAAAGACGGAATAATAAGCGTTCATTCTTCAATTAGTGCAAAAAATATCTTAAATGAATTAGAAGAAAAACATGGTTTAAAAATCGATCGTCATGCATTAGAAAATGTTCATATTAATACAATTGGATTGTCTAAAATAATTATTAATTTATACAAAGATATCAAAGCAATATTACTTGTGAAAGTCGAAAAAGATGAATAAATTCCATGACGAGAATTTAGAAAAAACTTACATTGCTTCTTTGCTTATAAATCCAAAAAATCTATCTAAAACTGTTGATCTTTTAGAACCTGAAGATTTTTTTAATAAAACTCATCAAAAAATTTTTTGAAGTATTAAAGAATTACTTTATAACAATTTGAAAATAGATTTTAATTCAATTAAGAATCAACTAGAAAAAGAACCTGAAAAAAACATAGCTAATATTAATAATGTTTTAGCAGAATTAATTCCTTGATCGTCTTTTGAAGAAAATGCTTTGTATTTTCACAAAGAGATTCTAAATTATTCTAGAAAAAGAAAAGTTAAAGAAGTTTTTGAAAATTGAAATAAGGAAATTATACCAGGAAATTTTAATCCTTCGGATATATTGAATTCTTTAGGAAAAGATTTACTAGAGATTTCAATAGTTAATTCAGATGGAAGTTTTAAAAAAGCAGCTGAATTAGCAGAAGAAGCTATAAAAGAAATTGAAAAAAGAGCAACTTCAAAAGAAATTAATGGTATTTCATCAGGATATCCTCTTTTAGACAAATTAACAAATGGATTTCAAAAAGGAGATCTTGTTATTTTAGCAGCAAGACCTTCAATGGGGAAAACTGCATTTGCTCTTAATTTAGCAACAGAAATCAGTAAGAAGAAAAATGTTGCTTTTTTTTCTTATGAAATGCCTAATTTATTACTTGCTGATAGAATTTTTGCTGCTTGATCTAATATTGATGGCAACAAAATAAAAGAGCCTAAAAATTTAAGTAATGAGGAATGACAAAAAATTTATATTGCAAAAGACAAAATAAAAAATTTAAATCTTCATTTTAATGATGAAACTAGTTCTAATATTAATGATTTAATTTGAAAGTGTAGACAATTAAAAAAAGAAAAAGGACTTGATGCTGTTTTTATTGATTATTTACAATTGATAAATACATCTGAAAAAAATAATTTTAATAGACAATTAGAAGTTTCGTATATTTCTAGACAATTGAAACTTTTAGCTACTGATTTGAAAATCACTGTTTTTGCTTTAAGTCAGTTAAGTAGAAAAGTCGAAGCAAGAGAAGAAAAAGTGCCAATCATGTCTGACTTAAGAGAAAGTGGTTCTATTGAACAAGATGCTGATATTGTAGCTTTTTTATATCGTGAAGAATATTATAAAAAAAATAAAGAACATGATGATGAACATGATAAACAATATATTTCAAATAATGACTTTCAAAAAGTAGAACTAATCATTTCTAAAAACCGTAATGGAGCAATAGGGAAAGTAAATTTCTTTTTTAAACCTTCTGTAGGAAAATTTATTAGTCAAAAAAATGATGAAAATAATTTTTAATTTTTCTTTGTGATAAAATTATTATTGAAAAATTTAAAAATCATGAAATTAAATCTAAAATCTAAAAAAACTCTCTCTATAAAAAAAAGACTTTCTTCTGACGAAAAGAATATTTGAGTTATTATAAAAAATAAAAAATTTTCAATATTTATGCTTTTGATTTCATCTCTTATTTTTGTTTTAGGGGTAAATTTATTTCTAACAACAGCTGGTACAATTTCAACTGGATTATCTGCTATTCCATTATTGATTATTTTTTCTTTTCCTAGTGTTGATTTAGGACAATATTTTGCTTTGATTTTATTTGGTTTAAATATACCTCTTATTATTATTTTTTGAAAAAAAATAAAGAGAAGTTTTTTTGTTTTAACAATTATTTGATCACTATTTCAAATAGTATGAAATTTTATTTTAGCTATTCCTGTTATAAATAATTTTTTGATTGATAACACAGTAGGCAAAATGGCTCCTAATTTTATTGCAAGTGCAGATAAAACACAAGATACTTGAGCTGTTTTAGTGTTTGCTTTTGTAGGTGCTTTATTAATTGGGTTTTCAATTGCGATTGCATGAAGAAATGGAGCAAGTTCAGGAGGAACAGATATTATTGCTTATTATTTTTCTACAAAAAGAAAAATAAGCGCTTCTACTCCGCTATTAATAATTTCTTTAAGCATTTCTTTTATTTCTATCATAATTTTAGTAATCCTATCGGTTGCAAATCCAGATCCAAATCCTAATGCCGTAAAAAGAGATTTTTTTGGAATTAGAACTTTAGGAACAATTCTTTATATTATTGTTTCTTCTTCGCTTTTAGGAGCATTATATCCTAAATATAGCAAAATTCAACTTACAATTCACTCTGAAAAATATGAAGACATTTTGCAGCTTTTCAAAAAAATTAATTATTGACATGGATATACAATTTCTGATATTGAAGGTGGCTACACTAATAAAAAAGGTAAGAAAATAGAAACTGTTATTCTTCTTTTAGAAGTGAACAGAATTAAAAATTTAATTCAAGAAGTTGATCCTAAAGTTTGAATCAGTATCAAAAAAGTAAAAGATAGTGTTGGTACATTTAACTCTTCGGAAGTAGAATAATTTTCATATATAATAAAACAATGGAAAATAATATTGAAAATAGAAAAAATTATAAAAAAAAATATATTGAGCTTCAAATAATTTCTTATAGAATTATCATTTTTCAAATGATTTTAATAGTTATTGGATTTATTATGTTTTTTATTGCTTATTCTTCATATACGAGAAATCAAATGTCTAATTCTTTTTTTGGGTTTTTAATATTTACAGTTATATTTTTATTTTGTTCTTTTATAAATCCTTTTATATGATGATTAATAATTAAAATTCGTCAAAATAACATGAAATTGCTATCTTCAAATTGAAAACGAAAAATAAAATCTTTTTTATATAGCTATCTTTTCAAAAAAGAGATTTGGTCATTGAAAAGTTTAATAAAAATTATGAATCAACAAGATAAAGATGTAATGAATTAAAAAAAGATCTCAAGTTGGATCTTTTTTTAATTATAGGGATTTTACTTCTTTTGCAATAAATAATTCTTCATTTGTTCTAACAATGTAAATTGGAACTTCTGAATCTTTTTTAGAAATTAGTAAATATTCTCCTACATTGCTTGGACTTGTGTTATTTAATTCTTTGTCTAATTTAAACTTAGAATAGTGTAATTTTTCAATGATTTTTTCTCTAACTAAAGAAGCGTTTTCTCCAATTCCTGCAGTAAAAACAATTGCATCTAATTTCCCGTTGATTTTATTTGCATATGTAGCACTTATATCGGCTACTCTTTGAGCAAATAGATCAATTGCAAACTTAGCATCTTGATTCCCATTTTCTGCTGCTTTTTGAACATCTCTAAAATCATTTGAAACGCCACTTACTCCTAGAATTCCGCTTTCTTTATTTAATTTATTTGTAAAATCGACAATAGATAATTTTTTTTGTCTACAAACAAATTCATGAATCGATGGATCAATATCTCCGCTTCTTGTTCCCATCATAACACCCGCTAAAGGTGTTAGACCCATTGAAGTGTCAATTGATTTAGAATTTTCAATAGCACATAAACTTGAACCATTTCCTAAATGAAAATTAATAATATTTATTTTTGATTTTTTTAAAATTTCAGCAGTTTTATTTGCAATAAAATTATGGCTTAAACCATGTGCTCCGTATTTTTTGATTCCTAATTCACTAGCTAAGTCTTTATTAATAGGATATGTATAATTAATTTTAGGAATGCTTGTGTGAAAGGCTGTATCAAAATGAGCGCTTAATCTAGCTTTAGGAAAAAACTTTTTAGTAGCTTTAATTGTATCAATTGCTGGTGGATTATGCAAAGGGGCATAAATAGCATAATCAGAAATTTTTTTAATTACTTCATCACTAATTATTGTTGCTTTATTAAAAGAATCAGCTCCATGAACAACCCTAAAACCTATTAAAGAAATATCTTCTGGAGAATTAATGATTTTGTGTTCACTTCACATTTTTATTAGTTCTTGAATTGTTACTTCATGATTAGGTAAACTTATTTCTTTTGAAATTTTACCCATTTTAATTAGACCTAAAGAAGCATTTGCTCCAATTCTTTCTGCTAATCCATTGTATTCTTGGTTTAAAGTGTCTTTGTTAAAAATAGCTCACTTAATTGATGAAGATCCTGCATTTATTACTAAAATTTTTGTCATGTTATTTGCTCTCTTTTTCATTGTGTGCAGCTTGTAATACTGAAATTAACACTGTATAAAAAACATCTTCAGATGTAGAACCTCTACTTAAATCATTCATAGGTTTAGATATCCCATTTACAATTGGACCAATTGCACCATAATTACCAAATCTTTGAACTAATTTATAACCTATATTACCAGCTCCTAAATCTGGAAAAACAAATACATCTGGTTTTGATTCAAAAGAAGATTTTCCAAATTTTGCTTCTCTAACTTTTAAATCAATTGCAGCATCTAATTGGATTTCACCTATTGCTTTTATTCCACTTGTTTTGGAATTATAAATTTCTGTAGCTTGCGAAACAGTTTCAGATTCAGGTGAAACTGCACTTTTAGCAGTAGAAAATGATAAAAATGCAACTGTATCTTTTAAACCTAAAGCTTTTGCAAATTCAGAAGCATTTAATCCAATTTCAGCCAATTGTGTAGCATCAGGTTTTATTTGTACACTAATATCACTAAATAAAAATGCCTCATCATTTTTATGCATAATCATTGAAGATGAAATGGTTTTTTGACCTTTTTTGCTTCCGATGATTTTAAATGCGGCTCTTAAAATATCTGATGTTTTATATAATAAACCACCAACAACTGCATCAAAATAATTTTCCTTTAAAAGCATTGCAGCATAAAAAGGTCTAGTTTCAACTGCACTTTTAGCACTCTCTTCAGTTTCCTTTCCTTTTCTAAATTCTAAGATTTTTGTTATGAATTCAGTCTTAAGATTTTTGTTATCATTCATGTTTATGAATTTTAATCCTTTTGCATTTGTAGGATTTTCAACTAGCAAACTCACTTCCACTAAATCAGAGTCTTGTAACATACGAGCTGCTTCTTGGGCTCTTGAATCATCTCCATCAACAAGAAGTACCTTGTATTTTTTAGCTAGATTTTTAACACTAGTTTTGATTTTTTCTGTAAATAACATTTTTTCCTTTCATATTACTTTGTAATAAGTTTATATAGTAAAATTATAGAATATAACTTGTATTGTTTTAAAATATTCTTTGAATAAAAAATAAAAAGACCAATGGTCTTTTTATAAATTATATTATTGAAGCAAGATCTTTTTGATTTTGTTCTAGTTCATTTTTTAAAGCTTCTTTTTTAGCATCTAAATTGAATTTTTCGATAATTTCTTCAACAACTCCAACAAAAGAGAAGTATGAAACTGGAATGTGGTTTAAATCACCATCTAAAATTGTTTTGATTCCTTTTAGAGAATCTTTTAACCTAACAAATTTACCTGGGACTCCACTGAATTTTTCTGCAACAACAAATGGTTGTGTTAAGAATCATTTCAATCTTCTTCCAACCTCAACAACTTTTTTATCATCTTCGCTCAAGGCATCAAATCCTAAAATATTGATAATATCTTCAAGTGTTTTTGTTTTTTCTAAAGTTTGAACTGTTTTTTTAGCAATGTCTAGATGTTCTCTTGAAGTATATTTAATTGAAAGCATTTTTGAATTACTTTCTAATGGATCAATAGCTGGATAAACACCTTCTGCTGCTAATTGACGACTTAAAATGATTGTTGAATCAAAGTGAGCAAAAGCTGCAACAGCTGCTGGATCAGTAAAGTCATCAGCTGGAATGTACATAGCTTGAATTGAAGTAATGTCTCCATCTTTAGTTGAATTGATTCTTTCTTGTAATTGTCCCATTTCACTAAACAAAGTAGGTTGGTACCCAACAGCTGAAGGAGTTTTTTCTAATAATGAAGAAATTTCACTACCTGCTTGAACATATCTAAAGATATTATCCATAAATAATAAAACACTTTTTCCTAAATTATTTCTGAAATATTCAGCAACTTTTACACCTGAAATTCCACTTCTAAATCTTAATCCTGGAGATTCATTCATTTGTCCAAAAATAAAGGCTGTTTTGTTTAAAAATCCTAAAGCTTCTGCTTCTTTTCATAACTCATGACCTTCACGAATTCTCTCACCAATTCCTGCAAAAACACTAACTCCATCATGGAATTTAATAAAAGCATTGATCAATTCTTGAACAATAACTGTTTTACCTACTCCTGCTCCACCAAGAAGACCAGTTTTTCCACCTTTTGGAATCGGAAGTAAAACATCGATTACTTTAATACCTGTTTCAAGAATTGCATTTTTTGGACTTACAACATAACGAGTAGCTTCACTATCATGTTGCATTTCTAAAGGAGCATACATATTTCCATGAACTGGAGTAGCTATACTATCATCTAAAATTTTACCAATTGGATCAATAACTCTTCCAAGTAATCTTTTACTAATTTTAATTGCATATGATTGGTTTTTTGATTTTACTTTTGTTCCAATTTTTAATCCTGTTTCATTTCCTAAGACAAAAGTTGAGACTAGATTTTTATCAAAAATATCTGCAACTTCTAATTGAATTTCTTTTCCATTTACATCTGCATAAAAAATTACTTTTGGTAAGACTTCTTCTTCAGCTTTGTCAATTCTTATTTTATAAACTTGAGATCTAATTTCAACAATTTCACCAAAAATTGTGAATTCTTTTTCTTCAATTGGTTTTAATGGATTTGTTGGGTTAAAAGAAACTTTAGGTAATAAAGCTGCTTGAGATTTTTCCATAAATTCATAACTTGTTTGTAAAGTTAATAAAGATTTAATTGCTCTTACTTTATTTTTTTCTAAACCTAAACCTCTAGCAAAAAGTAAAGCATTTAACTGGTCAATTGTAAATAAAGCTAATTGTTCCACTGAATAAAGTTTAAACAATAAATTATGAATAATTTCTTCTTCAGTATATGTGCTTGCTACAAATTCTGGATCTAAATCACTAAAATCATGGTAAACACAAGCATCACAATGCTCTGTTGCATATTTTTCATTATGATCTGAATGTTTTTTCTCATGGTCATAACAAACTTGACAAGACATATGTTGATGTTCCTCTGTAAGATTTTTTTCTTCTAAAATTTTACTAAAATTATCTATGAAATCTCTATCACGTTTACTTTGTTCGATTAAATGTAAAATTTCTTTTTCTTCTGAAATTATTTTTTCAGTTTTCGAAGAAGTTGCAAATTTAACTTCTTCAAATTTTTGAACTGATTTAGTTTCACTAATAATTTTAGTATCAAATGTTTTTGGCATTGCTTTTGCAGCTTTTTGTCCTAAGAAAAAACTTCCATCAAGAATAGTTTCAAAATTAACTCCAAATTGTGAAGAAATTTGAACAAATATACTATCTTCAATGTTGTCAAATTTTTTATCATGTTCAACAATTTTTTCAATAACTTTAACTTTAATTAATTTTTCTGAAAAATCTTTAACATTTCTTCTAGCGTATGCTCTAAGAGTATTTAAATTAACAGTTTTTAAATATTTTTTAATATTTAAAATTTCTAATTCTGTAAGATTATTTGTAGTCATATGCTATACCTCTTTCATATCCTTTTCTCTCGTATGCTAATAAAATTCTACCATCATTTCTAATGTCCTTGAACTTTTTAATAAATTCACGATTTGTTGCTAAATATTGAAGTTCTGATAATAAATGGTATTTTAAAAGCGGAAGAATCATATGATTTAAATAAAGGTTTCAAACAATAGAATCAATTCCATGTTCTACTAAAATTGCACGCATTTTTCTTCCAAGAACATCTTTGGCTAAAAAGACTTTTATTACACCAATGATAACCTTTAAAGCTTCTGTTTTTTCTGTGTAAAAGTTTAAAAAACCTTTTTTAAGCAATAGAAATAAAATTGCACTAGTTTCATAATCAATTACTTCATACTCAGCTTGATCAATTAAAGATTCAAATGCTTTCCCTTTTTGTAAAGTTTCAAGATCTCTATTAGAAATTTTAGAAGAAAATGATGAAAGTCTTTTTAGATATTTATATTCGGTGTAAATCTTTTTAAGTCCACTAGAAGCAAATGCCATAAATTTTGATTGAGCTGCCGATCCTAAACGACTAACACTTAAATTAACATCAATAGCTGGTCTTGTACCTTCATTAAATAATTTTGCTGAAGTATAAATTTGTCCATCAGTAATTGAAATTAGATTTGTTGGAATATATCCACTAATATCCCCTGCTAAAGTTTGGGCAATCGGTAAAATAGTTATTGAACCTCCACCAAATTCAGGACCATATTTTCCACCTCTTTCTAATAAACTAGAATGTACATAGAAAATATCTCCTGGATATGCTTCTCTTGCTGGTGCAATTCCAGCAAGTAAAGATAATTCTCTATAAGCATCAGCATGATTAGTTAAATCATCCATTACAACTAAAACATCCTTACCAATTTGTTGGAAAAATTCAGCAATTGCCATTCCTGCATAAGGAGCTAAATATCTTGCTGCAACTGCATCATCACTTGCTGCTGAAACAATTATTGATTTATGTAAAATATTATGTTTTTTAAATGTTCCATAAATTTCTACAATTTCATCTCTTTTTTTACCAATAGCAATGAAAATGTTAATTACATCTGTATTTTCTTGAGCAAGCATAGCATTCAAAGCAATAGCTGTTTTACCAGTTCCTCTATCTCCAATAATCAATTCCTTTTGACCTCTACCAACTGGTAAAACACCATCTACTACTGTAATTCCTGTAACAAGTGGTTCATTTACTGCACTACGTGTAAAAATTGGTTGTGCTTCTGTAAAAACATATTTTTTATCCAAAGCAACATTTGTTCTTTCATATTGTTTAACTAAAGATTCACCCAAAACATTGATAATTGATCCTAAATAATTATCATAAATAGGGATTTTATAAAGTTCTCCTGTTGCTTCTGCAAGTGATCCAACTGTTAAGTTTAAATCTTTGTCTTCATTTAGAATTGCAACTATTGCACTTCTGTCATTAGCTTTTAAAACAACTCCTTCAACTTTATCGCTGAATTTAATAATTTCCAAAAAGCTAAACTGATGTTCACCTTCGACAAAAATTAAGTTATCTTTAATTGCTGTTATTTTTAAATTTTTCATATTTTTTCCTTTCAAATTCCTTTATTACAAAATAATTGCAATAGGTACAATTACTAACAATAGTATTATTCCTAAAATAATCATTGAACTTAAGGTTAATTTTAATCCTTTATTGCTATTTTTAAATGTAATAGTTTTTTTTCTTGCAACTAATACATAACCTGCAGTGCTTATTAATGCAAATCCAACCAAAGCAAATAATATTAATGCAACAATTGGGGCACTTTGATTTATACTTGTTCCAAAATTACTTTGTAATGAATTAGATACAAATAATGGTTTATTTATAATATCTGAATTCTCAAGTCTTGATCTTATGCTTTGGTTTGTTGAAACATTACTAAAATCCTGTGTAAATTTATCCAAATTTGTTTCATCAATTAAAATTGAATAAGAAGCTAAATTATTAATATCTAATAAATTTTCTCTTAATTGAGTATTTATAGCTTCTAATAAAGCTCTATTGTTTGAATTCAGAGATCTAATATTATCTAGGGTAAATTTAAGATTTGCAGCACTTACTAATGCATTATATGAATTAACTTTAATATTTATTCCAAATACATCAAAATTAATTGTTTTATTTTGAAGGTTTAAATTCGAATACATATTTCTAACTATTCGAGAAACACTAATGTTATTTGTATTTTGGTTTTCAAAATCTGAAAAATTAATTTGATTTCCATTAAGTAATATATTTGCTTGATATGTATTTAAATCTGTTCCAAAGAATCTAAATAATATTTTGTATAAATTTAATGCTTTTTCTACTTCAATATTTCCTGTTAAATCATTTCCAAAAAAAGCTGAATCAGATAAAATTGATAGTTTTGGATCTGTTGTTCTAAATTCTTCAAAAATTTGACTCAAACTAAAAGATTCTGCTGTTCTATTAATTATTGGAGTTGTTGAAGAATATAAACCAATTCCAAGATTATTTGATGATAATCATTCAAAGATTCCTTTAAATATTTGATTACCTTTAACTACACCTGGTAAATCAGATAAAACAGATTGATTTCTATTAATGTTAATTAATGGAATTTCACCATTTGGAGTTGAAGTAGATAAGCTCATTGAATTTAAATTAGGAATTCTCTTTTCATCATTGTTCACAATGTCCCCATTTAAATAGGATGAAATTGCCCTTGCATAAACACTATCAATTGCTGATTTTACTCTATTTTGTAAAGTAGAATAAGCTTCTATGATTAATTTATTTAATTCATTTGAAGTCACTGTGTCATAATTTAATCTTGAAGAGCTTGAATTGGATACAGGATCTGCACTAGCTATTAATTGTAATGAATCTTCACGAACTGAACCAGGAACTAATTGTAAAATATTATCAATAATTGCTGTTGATCCCAAAGCACTATTAAAAGGATTATTTTCTATTTTTCTATAACCTGAAATTATTTGAGTTTTTAAATTTTCATAATTTTCAAAAGTATTTCTTAAAGAAGAATAAATTCTATTTCCACTAATTCCTGTTTCTCTTGATATTTGATCTAGTCTAATTCTTGTGAATCTATTTAATTCTTCAGTAAAAGTTATCACTTTAAGATCTTGATCAAAAGATAAATTTACAATAGGATTACCTGAAATTCAACCATTTAAAATATGAGATAAATTAACTAAAGAAGCTTGGTTTTGATTTTCAATTTGTGTTGCAGAAACTAAATTTCTAGGAAATCTTTGATCAGGGTTTCCTAATACACTATTTGAATTTACAAAAGGAGCTCTAAAAAAGATTTTCTTTGAAATAAGTGAATTTGTAATTTCTTCTGTTTCTCTAACAAGTGAATAAATAGGATTGTAATTTCTACTATTTGAATTTGCTGCATCAGTGACTTGATCAGTTATAGCAATATGATTATTATTGAATGTAATTTCCTGTAAACTAAAATTGAATTGAGAAAAAATTGAAGTACTAACATTAATATCCAAGACTTTCAAATCTTCTGTTCCGCTTCCTAAACCTAAGGTTGTAGGATTTACTTGAATATTTCCTGGAGTGATTGTTGGAGATGAAACATTATTTTGTGAAGTTACAATTTCTAAATTAGGAGCAATTCTTCCGCCACCTGCAGCATTGGGTGCTACAACATCATATCTAGTGAATACATTATCATTAAGACCTTTAATAAAAATACCTTGTGAAGTAAAAGTTGCACCATTTCCTAGATATACATCTAATTTTTGATTTTGACCTAAACTTGGAGCATTTGGAATTGTTTGTGTAGTTGCATTACTTTCAAAAAATGGAATTGTAAAAATAGCATTTGCATTATTTTGGATTAAAGGTTGTGTGCTTAAAATCTGAGTATTTAAGATTCCAAATTTTGATAGAATTGCACTTCCTTGAGAAACCGAAACATTACTAATAAGTTCTTTTGGTTTTAAACTAACAAAAATTTTATAAGTGGAATTTACTTTTTCAATAATAAAATTATTCATAAAATGTGGTCTTGCTAGTGTATTTTCAAGAGAAACAGAATTAGTTGATGAAGGCATTCATCTACCAAAAACATTTAAATTTGAAGCATAACTTGAAATAGAAGTAGCATTTGCTAATTCTCCATTTTCATTAATTAAAACTAATTTTCCTCTTGTAGTTTCTGGTAAAGAAACAGCATCATTAAAATTATTTGTACTTGCACCATTTTGTATTCCTGTATATGAAAAATCAAGAATAATATTTCTATTAGAAGACAATGTCAATTCATCAATTTCAGCAATTTCTACAATTGTAGAAACTCCTGAAGTTGTCGAATTTCCTAAATTAACAAAATCAGGAGTGGTCGGAACACCATTTGCTAAATTAACAATTTCAGGAGTTGTTGCAGGAACTGAATTTGCATCTGGGTTTAAATTTCCTCTAAGCGAAAGCGTGCTATTTGAATTTATAGTAAATCCATTCAAACTTCTAATTAAAATTTGAAGTTCTGCATTAGGATCGTTTGTTTCAAAAACAGATCTTGCACTAGTTACATTCAAATTCACTGTTTCAATTGGAGTAACACCTAAAAATTTTTCCTCATCTTTTTTTTGGTTAAAAGAATCTTGAAATAATTGTGAATTAATTCCATCTAAACGAGCAGCTTGATTTAAATTAAATTCAACTACTCTAAGATTTTCATAAATTTCAATCAAAGAATTTAAAGCTTCTGAAGCAACTGAATTTGTAGCTAAAGATTGGTTTTCAGCTCTTTTTTTAAATTCTGTTAAAGCTTGGTTTGTGTTATTTCATTGGGTAAATCTTTCAGGAGAATTAGCATCAAAATTAGACAAATAAAAATAAGTTGTAGGGAAAACATTTATTGTGCTTTCATTAGAAATAATTACTGGCCCATTAACATTGCCTGAAATAGCTTTGTTTAAATTTAAATTTTCTTTAGATGAATCTAAAATTGGCTGAGAAATAACAAAAGTACTTGTTAGTCCAACTAACAACGCAGATGACGATCCTATTAAAATTTTTTTTGTTCTTTTTTTCATTTTTCTCCCTTTTATCTAGAAATTTCATTTATTGATAAGTTTTTAAGTAAAATTTTCTTTGCAATTTTCAATGCTTCCGCTTGATGAGCTAATAATTTAAAAACATTATTATTGAAAGAATATTTTTCAGCTGTGAAATAATCAGATAATTGATTGTATGCTCTTATTACAGATAGATTTGAACTTAAAGTTAATTCATTTTCAATTTTTTCAAGAACACTTTCCTTTGAAAATTCTTTTGCACTTACTTCTTGCAAAATTTGAACAATTTTATTTTCTGAAATTACATCATATTTTCCATTTACTAAAAATAAAAATTCTTTATTATTAATCATTAGCATTAAGTTTTCTACAAGTACATGAGTTTTAATGGTTTTTTGATCTTCAAAAACTTGACCAATAAAGTCACTTTTTATTGAAATTTCCAATGTTAACAAAGCAACATCAAAAGTTTGTATTAAATCTTTATTAAAAGAAGTATTTGAATTTAAGACAAGAGTTTTATTATCTATTGAATAAATAGTTGCCTTTGAAATTTTATAATTAAAGTGATCATAGATATTTTTTAAATCTCTTGGATTTGTTGTATGGATACTGATATTATTCATTACTATGCTCCATTCCTATTTTTTCCTTTTGATAATCTCAAAATTTCATCTCTTGTTGATTTTTGATTCTTAACTTTAAAAGCACTAAATAAAAGTGTTGATTGCAAAGTAGCTTCTTCTTTTCTTGCTCTATTTCATTTAAGGATAAGTTCTTTCTTTTGTTCTTCTAAACGCTTTTTCTTTTCATCTAAAAGTTGTAATTCGATTTTTAATTCTTCAATAACACTAATGGATTTAAACTCAAAAAGTTCTTGTTTGAAGACTGACTTAACAAATTGCTCATAAAAAGTATTGATATTTGGTAATCATGTGTGCTTTTTAAAATTTATATTTCTCAATGTTTTCGCATATGACATTATTTCAACTTCATTTTCTTCAGAAACAATCGGCATTCCGTTTTCATCTTGATTTGATTCATTTCAAACTTTAATATTTTTTGTATTAAAAGGAACAATTCTTTCTTGAACAAGGCCACCATTATTTTTTGTACTAGATTGAGCAATCAACAAAGAAACATAGTTGAAAATTTTATTATTTAAACCAACATCAACAAGTTCTCCAATTCTGTTTGCAAAATCATCAATTTGATTAAATAAATCCAGATCATAATGATCAATAATATTTAAATTTAATTGTCTAGCAATGTTATCAACATTTGTTCCTACAGTTATTACAAAATCTTTATCAGGTCTAATTCTTTCTTTTACTGTTTGACTTAATTTACGTAAAAGAGCTTCTGAGAATAAATCTAATTTTTTAGGATCGATTAATATGTATAATTCTTTCCTATCATTTTCATGATGCAATTCATGATAGATATTTGAGTTATGAGGAAATCATTTATTGATAATTCTATTCAATAAATAATGACTTTCTCCCTTTTGAAGTTTTAACATATTTAAACTTGCAATTTCTTCATTCAACTTTTGTAATACTTTTATTTTTGAAATATCAATATAGTTATGATAGAAATCGAGATTTTGTTTTTTCTCTTCGACATCTTTTCTTTTCATTTTTTCTCCTAATTGATTTTTCTATTATTTCTTATTGCTAAAAGGATCTTCTAGTGCCTCATATTTTGGTTTTTCAGGCATAATTTGATCAATTACACTATTGTTAAAAACCTGAGCTGCTTTTTCAGAAACATATAAAGAAGTTATTCCATCAACATTTCTTACTAATAAAGTGTCTTGAAAAAATTCCACTTCATGGCCAACTGTTAGAGCATTTTCAAGTAATTTGATAAATGTTGAAACAATTTTTTTAATTTCTTCATCTTCATCTACAATTGTGTCTCAATCTTGAACACCCAATGGTGGCATTAATTTTGGATTTGCAACAGCAACAGGAAGAATTTTTGATTTATCAAAACGAACTGAATCAAAGATGATAATCGGGTTTAAAACAATTGGGACCCCTTTAATAATTTTTGCAAAAACATTTAATACAAATGTTTTTATTATTTTTTGAATATGAGCAATATCAATTATTTTTCCTTCATAAAGAAATAGATGAACTTGTAAAGCCATATCTAAAATAGTTAATTGAGTGTCTCTTTGAATAATTTCGTTGTAATTTCACGCAGATTTGTTTAAAACTAATGAGTAACTTTCATATAAATCAACCCCAACTAAAGGTTTTGCATTTAAATTGTCATAATTTTTTTGAATTAATTCAATTTTCTCTTTTCTTAAACGAGAATCTTCCTCAACATATTCTAATTCAGTTTTGACTATTTTTGAATTGACATCAATTTCTTTTGTTTGGTTAATTAATTCTTCATAATTTCAAGTATTCGAAAGTTTTTTAGATGTTGATTGAGATTTAGGAGCTAAGTTAATATCTTGCTCATTTGTTTTAATAAGTAATTCTTTTTTCATTATTTCTTTTCCTGTTTGATTTTTATCTGTTTTTTTCATAATTTCTCCTTTTAATTAACTAGCTTATTTTAGATGTGATTTTTTCTAGTAATTCTTCTTGTTTTATTATATTTTCTGCTTTTTTCAATTTGAATTTTTTACTAATTTCACCTTGAGCATAAGCTTTTTGAGTGGTTAGTATTGTTAGAACAAAATTTATTGATAATCCTATAAAAATTGTTGATATTATTATAAGCATCGATGCATCTCTTAAGAAAATTTTAAATGCTGATGAACCGGGTATTGTCAATAAAATCAATGCAAATAATACAACAAAAAGCATCACAATTCCAATTATAAAAGTAGTAATAGTGTTTTTAATATTTGGAAATTTAAATCCAATTACAATATTTAATATTATTTTAACTAATCAAAAACTTGCAAAAGTAATGATAATGGCTGTAGAAGAATTTTCAGATAAGAAATTTGCAAAAAATATAAAAATTGTTGTTGATAATACAAAAATTCAAGAAAAGAAATTACTTGTAATTGCATTTTTTAATTCAATATCATTTGACTTAATCAAATTTGCTTTTGACATATTTCTTTTGATCATAATAAACAAATAAGTTGAAAGAGAAATCAATAATATAATTAAGTTAACAATAAATCCAATTGCATTAAGTGATAAATTTACTTGAAACACAATTGCTATTGACATTAAAACAATACTAATTGCAAACATTGAAAAATATGCATATTCTCTATTTAATTCAATTTTTGCTAATTCCCTATTTGTTTTTTGACCGAAAAGTTGAGTTTTAAAAGCAGCAACAAAAAGAACAATTAAAATCCCATATATAAAATTGAATATAAAAACAGCTAAGGCAATAAAAAGCATTGTAAAAGCTAAACTAGAAGCTCCTTCTAAAAAATTAAAAGAAGCTACAAAAAGCAAGAATCCTATAACAATTTCTAATAAGAAAATTGGTAAAGATAATAAAGTTTTCATTCAAGTGATTGAAAAACTTTTTCTTGTTTGTAGCCCCACAATTGTAAGCATTATAGTAATTGCTAAAGTATGAACTAAAATAATAATAGATGATGTTAAAATTCATGAATTCAAATTAGAATTAGTAGCCATTATTTCGATAGAACTAATTTTAAACAAAGTCATAACTATAGCAGCAATTACTAAAAAAATAGAATTTAAAATGTGTAAAGATAAAAATTTTATTTTTCATATTTTTCTATATGAATCAGCAATAAAGTTTATAAAAAATACACTTATTAAAGCAACAAAAATAAATAAAAACATCACAATTGTGCTAATCATTATCAAATTAGGAGATCCAATTTGACTTGGGTTAGATATAAATTGTAAAGAGATAATAATTGCAAAAAATATTCCATAAAAAATATATGAAAAAACTTTTAATAATATTGATAAATTGCTTGATACTTTCTCTGATAAATTTATTCTAGATATTTTCTCTTGCGAAAAACTTGCATTTTTTTCCATAAATTCCTTTCTTTTAAAGTTTTCTAAATATGATAATTATACCCTATTTAAAAAAATAATTTGGTAGTTTAAATAATTATTTTACTAAATATTTAATTTTGTTATTCTTATTAATTCAATAAATTTAATTATCATCTAATAAATATTTTTCAAAAATTTCAATTAAATTTTTAAATAAAGAAATAACTGTCATTGGGCCAACACCACCTGGTACTGGAGAAATGGCCTTTACTTTAGTTTTAACATTTGAAAAATCTACATCTCCTGTAACAATCATCTTATCGTTTTCTCCGATTGAATTTATTCCAACATCAATTACAATACTATTATTTTTAACATTTTCCGGTTTCACTAAATTTGGATGACCAGCTGCAACAATTAATATGTCAGCTTCTTCACTTCCTTTGATTCCTGTGTTAATGTTAAAACTTTTAACAATTGCTCCAGCTTGCTTAAACAATTCTTTTATCGGTTTACCAACTAAATTACTTTCTCCAATTACATATACTTTTTTGTCTTTAATAGTAAAATTGTATTCCTTTATCAAATCAATAATTCCTCTAGCTGTTGCTGGTTGAATGCAGGATTTTCCTGAGTAAAGATTTTTTGAATTTTTTTCTGATAAGCCATCAATGTCTTTTGTAATTGGGACAGAATTTAAAATTTTAGATTGATCAAATTGCAATGGTAGTGGTAATTGAACTATTAAACCATGAGAAATTTTTGATTCTTCTTCAATAATAGATATCAAATCCTTTTCAGATATCGATTCAGGAATTTTAATCAATCTAGAAACAACACCAATTTCTAATGCTTTGTCCATTTTAGTTTTTATATATTTATTTGAAGAAAATAAATTTCCTACTTGAACAATTGTAAAAACTGGCTTTATTTTAAATTGATTTACTTTTTCTTTTAAAAAAATTGTGTCTTTTTGAGACAATTTTTTACCATCTAAAATGATCATGTTTTTAACTAATAAAAAAAAGAAAAGTTTTAACCTTTTCTAAATTTCCCATCTCTACCTTGAATCATAATTGCAGATGTATTATCTAAAGATTTTGCATAATCTATCGCTTCTTTTTGAGTGTCACAAACTTTTGTAACTTTTTCAGCATTCGCATTTTTTACAGCTCACTTGCCATCATGGTTTACTACGTATTTAATCATAGAACTCCTTGTTATTTTTATTACATTATTATATATAATTTAATTGAATTTTTAAAATTTTCATTAATGAAAAAACATAATTAAAAATTTTTGAAAAATAAAATTATTTAAACGAATTGATTATTTTATTTCTTCAAATTCTTTTATATATTTTTCAAGTTTTTCTTTTTCTTCTTTTACTTTTATTTCCGAGGCATTATTAATAAATTTTTCGTTTGATAAAATTGATTGGGAGCGCTTTATCTCAGATTCTAAAAAAAGAATTCGTTTTATTCTTATTGTTTCTTCTTCTTTTTTCACTTCTTCAGGAATTTGAAGTCTAAGTTCATAATTGTTTAGTTTAAAAAATATTTGCCCATTTTCAGAAAAATTAGCATTTGCCATTTTTTTTATAAGATATTTTTTTAAATCTAAATTAAAATCACATTGATTTGAATTATTAATTGAAACAAGATTGTAATTTAAATCTATTTTATGACTCAAATTGAACCTTGTTCTATATTCTCTTAGTGTGGAAATAATTTCAATTGTTTCATCAATAAATAAATTGTTTTTCCTTGATTTTAATTCAAAAAAATCTGATTCTAAAAGTTCTTTTTTGTTTAACTCAAAATATAAATGATCTGTTAAAAAAGGTAAAAAAGGATGCAATAGAATTAAAAAGTTAGATCAAATTTTAGAAATAAATTCTTTTGAATCAGTCCCTTTGATAATTTCTATATAAACACTAGAAAAATCTTCATTTATGAATTTGAAAATTTCTTTTCCAATAACACTAAATTCAAATGTTTCAGATTTTTCATATATTAAAATTTTCAAATTTTCAAATTTTTCTAAAATCCAAGAATTTGCATTTTGTTCAATTTCCTCAGGAATTATTTCTTTTTTATCAGAATCTAACATTTTAATATATCTTGAAATATTTCAAATCTTATTAATTAAAGATCAAGCAGATTCAATCTTATCATAATTAAACCTTATGTCTTGCCCAGGTGTTGAATTTGTCATTAAAAATCATCTCAAAGAATCTGCTCCATATTTTTCAATTAAATCCATTGGATCAATTCCGTTTCCCAATGATTTTGACATTTTTCTTCCTTGTTCATCTCTAATTAAACCATGTATTAAAGCTTTTTTGAAAGGGATATTTTTCATAGAATAAATACCCATAAAATACATTCTTGCAACTCAAAAGAAAATAATATCATAAGCTGTCACAATTACACTTGTAGGATAATACCTTTTTAAGAACTCTGATTTTTGAGGTCAATTCAAAAATGAAAAAGGTGCAATGCCACTACTAAATCAAGTATCCAAAACATCTTGATCTTGTGTTCAATTAGAACCTGGAGAAGTAGTTTGAACTTTAATATTTCCCTTTTCATCATATCAAGCAGGAATTTTATGACCTCACCACAATTGTCTACTAATGTTTCAATCATGAGCTTCTTGCATTCATATTTTCAAAATATTTTCAAATTTTTTAGGAAAAAATAAAACTTTTTTGTCATCTTCATTTTCATTCTGAATTTTTTTCAAAATCATTTTTGAAAAAGGCTCCATTTTAATGAATCATTGAGGCATTACCAAAACTTCTGCAACTGTATTTGATCTTTCACTCATTATTATATTTGATTTAATATTTTCAATTTTATCAATTAAGTTTTCTTTTTTAAGTTTCAAAACAATGTTTTCTCTTGCTTCTAGGCTAGACATATTTTCGAATTCAGGAATCGCATTTGTCATTTTTCCAAATTTATCTATTGTTTCAATTACTTCAAGATTTAATCTTTTAATTACATCAAAGTCATTCATATCATGAGCAGAAATTTTTACAATTCCTGATCCGAAATTCATAATCGCATAGTCATCACTATGCATCTTGATAATTTTTTTAGTTAAAGGGTTCACAAAGTTTTTTCCCAAATAATGGCTATTTTTTTTGTCATTAGGATTTATTATTAAAGCAACATCACTTGCTAAAGTTTCTGGTCTTGTAGTTGCAACTAAAACATATTCAGAGTTTGAATTTTCTAAAAAATATTTTAAGTAATACATTTTAGATTCTTTTTCAACATTGATTACTTCTATATTGCTTAAAGATGTTTGCAAAAAAGTATCATAATAAATTGCTCTATTTCCTCTGTAAATATAACCATCTTTGTACAACATAACAAAAATATCATTTACAGCTTTATTTGATAATTCATCTAATGTAAATCTTTCTTTTTTATAATCTAATGCAAGACCTAATTTTGACCATTGTTTTTTTATTTCGTTTGCATATTCATTTTTTCAATCCATTGCTTTTTCAAACAATTCTTCTTTTGTTAAATCACTTTTAAAAATTTTTTGATCCAATAATCTTTTTTCTACTTTTGCTTGTGTCGCAATACCTGCATGATCAGTTCCTGGTAATCACAAAACATCATATCCTTGCAATCTTTTTAATCTAATTAAAAAATCTTGAAGAGTTGTATTTCAAGCATGCCCAATATGTAATTTTCCTGTTACATTTGGAGGAGGTAACAAGATAGAAAAAGGTTTTTTTGTTAAATCGTGAGTTGAAAAATATTCTTTTTTAATCCATTTTTCATTTTTGTCTTTTTCAACAATTTTATGATTATAAATTTTTTCCATTTAAACTCTCTCTTCTTTTTTGGTAGCAAATGTTTTTGTTAATAAATCTATATTTCTATTTGTTTGAAAATCAATAGTTTTAGTTAAAAATAAATTTTTATTAGATTTTTTAAGGCTATTTAATTTAGTCAAATACGAAATATCAATGATTTTTGTTTCTTCCAACTCAAATTTGGTATTTATTTTTTCAATTTCTCTTTCACTTAAAATTGGTGAATTTACAAATGAAAATGTTTTAGTTTTTGAATCAGGAAATTTATTTGTCCATTTAGTAAAATAATGAACATTTGCAAGTATAGAATGATTAGTAGATTCAACATTGTACATTTTCAAAATATCTCCTGGAACTAAATCAATCAAATAATTAATTGATTCATCATTTATTTTTAAATTGCCATTTTCCAAAAGAAGTTTTGTTTGGGGATGAATAGGAGTTTTTATTACTTCCAAAGTCTTTCCTTTTTCAATTATTTTTCCATAATAAGAGACAAAAATTTTATCAGCAATCAGGTCCAGATTTTGTGTTGAATATGTCCTAAAAAAAAATCCTATGTTTTCTTTTTTTACAAATTTTCTTAAATTCAAAATAAAAGTCTTATCTTTCATAAGAGTTTCAGAAAAAAATCTATCTTGAACAAATATAAATTTAGATTTTTTACTTATTAAAAGTGAAATTATTAAATTTATAATATTTAATTTTTCAGATTTTCAAAGATTTAATTTTTTAAAATAAGAAAAATAATATGGAATTTCTAATTTTAATAGTGCTTGATAAATAAAATCTTTTTTCACAACTTCTTCTAGTGCATTTCCTTTGAAATTGAAATCCCTAGAAAAGGAAAGATTTATAATTTCTTCAAAATCAAGCTGCATCATTTTATATGCATTATCAGCATCTTCAAATTGTTCGTGAATTTTTATGATTTGCATTAATGTTTTTTCATCATTATTTTTAAAATTTACTTCAAAAATTTCATTATAAAGTTCATTAAAAGATTTTAATAAATCTTTTTCTTGAAAACTTAAAACATTTATATTATTAAAAACAAATGAAATTTCTTTGTTTAAAATTTCGTTTTTATCTGCTAATTTTTTAAACTCAATTTCTTGTTCCCATTTTTCATTCACTACAAAAGTTTCTAGTGTTTGCGTTGCATCATAAAGTTTTTTTTCATTAATTTCAGGTTGAATATTTTTCTTTGATTTCAAAATTAATTTATATTCGTTAATTTGTTTGTTGATAGATTCTACTTCAATTTTAAAATTTTTTTTATTCAATGAATAAATAGCTTCATAAGGTTTGAATAAAAACAAATACTCGTAATCAATGTGTTTTTTTACATTTTTATTTGACATGTTAGAATTAGTTGAATTAATTAATTGGTCTCATAGAGTTTTATTGTATTCCCTTATATCTCTTGATAAAGCAACTATATCTTTTTGAGATAACCAAGATAAGTCTGATCTAGAACCCATTTTTTTAAATTTTTGAAAAGTTTTTTTATTCAATAGTGCAAGTTTGTAAAAATGAAATTTAATTTCCTTGTTATCTTGCATAAAAGAAACTTTTTTATAAATTTTATAGCTATTTTTGAAATTTTTAATGAAATTTCAAATAATTTTAGAAGTTTTTTTTCTATTTAAAATTGAATTGCTCTTTTTCTTGTTTAAACTTTCTAAAAGCTCGGAAATTTTTTCTTTAGACTCTAAAACTCTTTTGCTTTCTTTTAGTGATTCAATTTGTTTTTGAAGTTCATCTTTTTTTATTTTTTTGCTTGCAAGTTGAAATTCTTTTGTCTTAAATTCATTAATTTTTTCAAAAATATAATTAAAAATGTTTTTCTTTTGTAAACTTATTTTTTCCAAATTAGAAATTTTTAAATTTAAATAATCATCTAAAAAATTTAAATAAGAATTTTTGAAACTAATTCTATTATTTTTATTTTCAAAATCAATTTCTTTAAATGAATTTAATAATTTTTTATTTTTTTGAACAAAATTTTCTAAGTTTTGAAAATAGGTTTCTTGCAAATCTAATTTTTCAGACAGCAAAAATGATTCTAGTTTTAAAAATGATTCTTTATAGTAAATTGGGTAAATATCCTGGAAAAAATCTGTAATATTTTTTATGTTTTCATTTTCTTTTAAATGTTTTTTAAATAAATCATAAAAAAAGAAATTGTTATTATTTTCAAAAATTTTATGAATCCCAATTAAGGAATCATCTTCAAAAGTATCAATATTAAAATTCGATAAAAAATACTCTTTGTTTCCATCTTTTATTTCATCATTAATAGTTTGATTTAAATAAAATGAATGAGTTGAATTTTTAGACTTATTTTTAAGAATATTACTAATAATATTCCGAGATTCAAAATCTCTTTTATCAAAAAGAGTCACAATTTCACCTTGAATAATATCAATATTTAAATTATCAAAGTAAGGCATTTTTGTTTCTAAATCTAATTCTTTGCTAATTAAATTTTCTATGCTAAGATTTCATTTTTTTTCCATAGTTTCCTCATTAAAAGTAATTTTACTATACTCATCCATTACTTTGTTTATTTTTAATTAATGGAGCAATAATATTATATGTGATCAAAATAATAATTAAATTTCCTCATATTTTTATTGGGGATAAAAGCAAAGTTCCAATTAATGAAATTTGAAAATCAATTCCCAGAGTTATAGAATCTGCATAAGCTATTACCGCTATTGTTGAAAATTCAATTAATGCTGAAAAAATTATGATGGGAACAATATTCAAAAAGGTTTTTGGCTTGGAGTTAAATCTCATATAACTAATAAAAACTATCATTATTGCTAAACCTAAAATTGAAAATAAATAAAAAGATGGTCTAGTTCTAAAAAAAATTGGAGAGTCAAAAAACCTATCTGGTAAATTTGTTATTAATGTTACTATTGCAATTAATAAAATGGAAATAATTATGAAAGAACTTATTCAATTGAAATTTAAAATAGAATTTGAATATTCAGCCTTTTGTAGCAAAATGATTTTTTTCTCATATTTATTAATTAAAAAATTGTATTTTTCAATTGTTTTAATTTCTTCTTTATTTTCATTAAATCATATGAAGTTTTTGTAAAAAATAATTTTATTCGTGTATCTTTGGATTTTTGTTTCCTTACTAAACAAATTTTTTCCAAATTTAAAATAAAATCAGGCGACAATCCCAGGAATTGCTCCTGTTAAAGCTAATCCAAAAGAATATAATGGATTGTAAAAAGAAGGAATGAACAAAAAAGACAATAAATCAGCTAGAAATCCTGTAATAAAACCTATTAAAGGCCCAAATAAATATCCAGTAATTTTTACTGGTAAACCCGCAAAAGATAACTTAATATTGGGTAAAGAAGTTATTGCTAAAGCACCTGCACCAATTATTGTAAATGCAACTGAAGTTGCTATTAATACAGAGATAAAAGAAATCTTTTTATTTGTTCATTTGTTCATGTCTATACTATTATAATAAAATAAAAAAATAAATGCTACTATATTTATTTATGATACTTTATTCCTTTTAAAATTGTAAAGGATCTATATATTTGTTCGACTAATAAAATTCTAAACAATTGATGGGGAAAGGTGTTTTTTGAAAAAGATATTTTGTGCAAAAAAGTTGATTCATCAACTCCATTTGAACCACCTATTACAAATGTTAAATTATCTTCATTAAATAATAATGAAAAGTCTTCACTAGTTTTTTCTTGTCCTTGTAAAGAACAAAGATATACTTTGGAGTTTTTAGGAATTTTTTCAATAATAAGTTCAGTTTCTTTTTGCTTTTTAAGGTCAATATTTTTTTCATTTATTTCTTTTATTTCAATAAGGTTTATAGTTGCGAAAAAACTTATTTTTTTTAAATATGAAAGATATAAATTTAAATATTCTTTCTCAAGTTTTCCAACTGCGATAAGATTAATTTTCATTTTTTACTACTTTTAAATTTAAATGAAACATTAGCATTTGAATATCTGCAGGATTGATTCCGCTTATTCTAGATGCTTGTCCAATTGTTAGAGGTTTGATCATTTTAAGTTTTTGTCTTGCTTCAAATGCTAAATTAACAACATTATCATAATTCAAATCTTCTGGAAGTTTTAAATTTTCTAATCGAAGCATTTTATCTGCTTGACTCAATTGTTTTTTTATATAACCATCTAATCTTACATTAGTGCTTAATTCTTCTAGAAAAGGGAAATTGCCAACAATTTCTTTGATATCAATTTCATGCCTTGAAATTAATTGTAAAAATGAAGTGCTATTTGCAAGATTATATTTTTTTGCAAGAGGATCATTAATTGAAATATATTGATTTTCTAATTCAGCAATTTTTTTAGTGATCAAATCATATTTAGCTTCTGTAGTAGCAATTTCTTTATCTGTTAATGTTTTGGCATATTTTGCATATTTTAATAATCTTATATCTGCATTATCATTTCTTAAAAGCAAGCGATACTCTGCACGAGACGTCAACATTCTATAAGGTTCTTTTGTGCCTTTTGTTGTAAGATCATCAATTAAAACTCCAATATAAGAATCACTTCTTTTTAAATTTAAAGCTTCTCTATTTTCTAACTTTAATGAAGCATTAATCCCTGCTAGAAGTCCTTGACCTGCAGCTTCTTCATAACCACTTGTACCATTTATTTGTCCAGCAAAAAATAAATTTTCAATTTCTTTGGATTCTAAAGATTTTTTTAATTGTAAAGGATCAATAGCATCGTATTCTATTGCATAAGCATATTTTGCTACTTTAGCATTTTTCAAACCGTTTATTGATTTTATCATTTGATCTTGCACATCTATAGGCATTGATGTTGAAAGGCCATTAATGTACATAATATCTGCTTTAATTGTTTCTGGCTCAAAAAAAATTTGATGCCTTTCTTTATCTTTAAAACGCACAATTTTATCTTCAACAGAAGGACAATATCTCGGTCCTATTCCTTTTATTAATCCACTATACATGCTACTTTTGTTGATATTATCTAAAATTATTTGATGAGTTTTTTCGCTTGTATATGTTAAATAGCAATGAATTTGTTTTGATAATTTTTTAGAATGATAAATACTAAAATTTAAATTTGATTCTGGCAATATTTCTTCTTCTACTTCTGAAAAATCAATACTATTAGCATATATTCTTGGAGGAGTCCCAGTTTTTAATCTTAATAACTTGAAACCAAGTTTGATTAAAGAATTAGATAAGGAATTAGATGTTTTTTCTCCATCAGGGCCTGAACTATATTTTTCCTCTCCTCTTAAAATGTAAGAATCTAAATAAGTTCCAGCTGTGATTATTGCAGTTTTTGTTTCTAATAATCCATTTTTTTCAGTAATTACACCTGAAATTTTATTATCTTTTGTTTGAATTTCAAACACCATATCTTCAATCAAATCAATATTTTTTGTTTCCTGAACTGCTTTTAGAATAATTTGAGAATACTTCTCTTTGTCAATTTGAGCTCTAATAGCTCTTACAGCAGGACCTTTTGAAGTATTAAGCATTTTAATTTGAATCATTGCTTGATCTGCAAAATAAGCTTGTTTTCCACCTAATGCATCAATTTCTCTAGTAATTATTCCTTTAGCAGGACCACCAATAGAAGGATTGCATGGCATTGAAGCTAATCTATTTTGATTTAAAGAAATTAATGCTACATTAAAATTTTTTTTAGATAAAATAAATGCTGCTTCTACACCAGCATGCCCTCCACCAATAACAATAGCATCATAAATTTTAGCTGCCATTTTCTTCCTCTAATTTTTTTAAAATTGCATCTATATTTCTTCCGTTTTTTGAAGCTTCATCTAATTTAAAAGTAATATCAGGAGTATATCTAGCACTAATGTTTCTTGCTAATTCAGATCTTACAAAACCTTTTGCATTATTAAAATGTTCTAAAGCTTTTTTTTCATAATGATCAAAACTTAAATAAATAACTAAATGTGATGAATCTTTAGACAATTGCAAATCAACTAAAGTAGGAATAAAATTTTCATAACCTTTTACATCTTTAATTATTAAAGAAAGAATTCTTTTATAGTTTGCTTCCTTTTTTTGATGATTAATATATTGAGGTGAATTTATTTCAAATTTTCTCATAATAACCCTTTCAAATTTATACTATTAAATCTGAACATCTTCAAATGTTTGAATAATGTCATCTTCTTTAATATCATTAAATTTTTTAATGTGTGTACCAAATTCAAAGCCTTTTAAAACTTCTCTTGCTTGATTTTTTTCTCTTTGTAAAGAATCTAAAATACCTTCATGAACTGTTATTCCGTTTCTAATTAATCTCATTTTTGTTCCAGAAGTAACTTTTCCTGAAATGACTTCACATCCAGCAATATTACCAACTTTTGAATAGAAAAATATTTTCTTAATTCTTGCTTCTCCAGTAACTACTTCTTTAAATTTAGGGGCCTTTAATCCATTTAATAATTCATTAACCTCATCTAATAACTCATAGATAATTGTATGTGTTTTTACAATTACTCTTGATTCTTCAGCAAATGTTTTAATTCCCCCAGTTGCTCTAATGTTAAATCCAAAAATTATAGCATTTGAAGCTTGAGCTAATAATATATCACTTTTTGTAATTGCTCCAACAGAAGATCTTACAACATTAATTTTTACTTCTTCGTTTTTTATTTCCAATAATTTGCTCTTTATTGCTTCTGCAATTCCTTGAACATCAGCTTTTAAAATAATATTTAAAACTTTAATTCCGTCTTGAACGACAATTGTATTTCTGCTAATAAGTTCCGCTTGCTTATCTACAAAAGCTTTTTGTTCAGCAATATTTTTTGCAAAAGATTCATCACTTAAAGCAATAAATCTATCTCCTGCATTTGGGACATAATTCAATCCTGTTACAATTACAGGTGTTCCTGGATAAGCGGCATCAAGTGAATTTCCATTTGTATCTTCAATTGACCTAATTCTTCCATATTGACTTCCTGCAACAATGAAATCTCTAGGTGTAAGAGTTCCATTTTGAACAATTAAAACAGAAACTGAACCTTTTCCTTTATCTAAATGTGATTCAATAATCGTTCCTATTGCATCACGATTTCTATTTGCTTTTAATTCCAAAATTTCAGCTTGCAAATTAATAGCATCAAATAATTTATCAATTCCTTGATTTTTTAAAGCGGAACCATAAATGAATTGTGTATCTCCACTTCATTCTTCAGAAACTACATCTAAAGTAGATAAAGCCGAAAGAATTCTATCAATATCTTTATTTGGTTTATCCATTTTGTTTACAAAAACAATAATAGGAACATTTGCACTTTTAGCATGATCAATTGCTTCTTTAGTTTGTGGCATGACTCCATCATCAGCTGCAACAACTAAAATAACTATATCTGTTACTTTTGCTCCTCTTGATCTCATTTGTGTAAAAGCTTCATGACCTGGAGTATCGATAAAAGTGATTTTTTTGCCATTATATTCAATTTGATAAGCACCTGTATGTTGGGTAATTCCACCTGCCTCAGTATCTACTATTTTAGACTTTCTAATTACATCAATTAAAGTAGTTTTCCCATGATCGACATGCCCCATAACTGTAATAATTGGGGCTCTTTCTTCTAAATCTTTTGCTTCATCTGATAAAACAAGAGTATCCATAAAATTAGATACTGTTATTTGTTCTTCTTTTTTGAATTCATAATCAAATTCTAAACATAATTCTGCGATTTCTTCTTCGTTTATAATTTGGTTAGCATTATACATTTTACCTTGTTTAAAAAAGTGAAGAATTACATCTTTTGCTTGCTTTTTAATTTTTTTAGAAAACTCATTGATAGTCATTGGGCCAGTAAAGGTAAAAACACCATCTTTTAATTCAGTCTTGATTTCTAATAATTGTGTTTTTACTTCTTCAACATTAGATTTTCTTTTCGCTTTTTTTATTGCCATAATAACCTCTTACTTCTTCTATTAAATTATTATAAACATTTTGATTTATGTTCATTTTAAAAGAACGATTTAATTTTCTTTTTTCTAAGATTTGCATAATGATTTCAAAATCATTTTTTAAATATGCTCCTCTTCCTTTTTTTGTTTGATCTCAATCAATTTCGATATTACCTTCATTTGTTTTATTGATTCTTAAAAGTTCTTTTTTAAAAAAGAACTGATTTGTAAAAATACAAAATCTTTTTAAAGATTTATCAATTTCTTTTTTAATCTCAATCAGCTCCATCTACATCTAAATTATTCATATCAAAATCATCATAACTTGCAATATCTGAATCTGTTTCAAAATCACTATTAATTTTAGCTAAATCTTCCATTGAAAATGTATCTTCTTTTTGGGTATTGAAAGAAGAAAAACTTTGAGGGAATTCAATTGATTTATTATTTTTAGAATTAGGAGTATTTTTCTTAGGTAAAAAGCTTGGAAAATCTTCTGGAGCCTTATCTTGAAGAGTTAAAATATTTGTTTTATATGTTTCAACTTCCTTATCAAAATCTTCCATAATAGAATTAAAACTAGTTGATCTATGACCATTATTAAATTCAGTTCTAGTTCTAGAAAAACTAGGTCTTCTATTTCCAAAATTACTTTTATCTAAATTACCATTGTTTAATAACTCAATCCCTTTTTCTTTAGCTTGAGTTACTGATAAAATATCAAGTCTAGTTTCTGTTAAACCTGCAGCCAATTTAACATTTTGGCCAGCCTTACCAATTGCTTTAGTATTGTCTAAATCGGGAACAACAACTAGAAAATGATTATTTGCTTCGTCATTAATTTTTGAAATATGAGCAACACTTGCTGGACTTATTGAATTAATAATAAATTTTTCAAGATTTGTATCAAATAAAATAACATCTATTTTTTCTCCACCTAAACGGTCAGAAATTTTGTTTATTCTACTTCCTTTTTGACCTACAATTGCCCCCATAGGATCAATTCCATCAGGTGCAAAAGAAGTTTTTGAAACAGCAATTTTAGACCTAATTCCAGGAATTCTTTTAATAGCATTAATAACAATATTTCCTGAAGCAATTTCTGGAATTTCTAATTCAAGTAATTTTTTAAGAATTTCATTTGAAGTATTTGAAACAATTACTCTTAATCCGCGACTATCTGGTTTTACATCCTCAACATAAACTTCAACATAATCTCCTATTACCATTTCAATATTTGGGTTTTGTAATTTATCAGGCATAAATGCTTCTATTGAACCATTTTCATTTTCTAATTTCAAAGAAACCATTCTTCTATTATTTGTAATGTTTATTCCTTCAATTTTCATTCTGATAATCTGACCTTTTAAATTACCATATTTTGAAATCAAATACTCTTTTGAAAATTCTTTCATACTTTGAGTAAAAACATTATAAATTTTCTTAAAAATCGAAGGACTAAAAGATTCGAAAGGTATTTCGTCTTTAAAAGTCATATTAACTTCAAGGGATGGATTAATTTTTTTTGCATTTTCTACATTCATTGAATAGTATTTTTCTTCTTCTTCAACATCATAATCAGTTACAAGTTTATTTAAAATATATAATTTTATTTTGCTTTCACCAGTTTCTGATTTTTCAATTACTAAATCCAATTTTGCATTTGGATCAAAATCATTATTGAAAATTAAAGTTATTGCATTCAATAATGTATCCATTACTTCTTTTTGTGAAAGATCTGCACGAGATCCTACTAATTCAAAAAAGTCTTTGATTGTTAGCTTTTCATTAGTTTTTTCTTTTTTAATACTCATATATTTTATTTCCTTTTATTTTATTACTTCTTCAATTAAGTTTATGTTATTTTTTTTGTATTCTATTTTTCTAAACTGGCCTTTGAAATTTACTTTCAAAATTATTGTTTCATTTTTGATTTCTCACAAAATACCTTTTATTTTTTTTGTTTCATTTACAAGAGAAATTTCAATGTACTTTTCTAAATAATTATCTAAATTTTCCTTTTGAATTGATAGGTTTATTCCCCTAGATGATATATCAAGAAAATATTTAGAGGGGAGTTCTTTTTCATAATTGTCTAAAATATTTGATATTTCTTTTGAGTATTCAGTTATTTTTTCCAAATTGTTTTCATTCAAAGTAATTTGTAAAAATGAATCATCTTTTTCTTTAGTTCAAGTTATTTCATAAATCAAATCAGGATATTTTTCTAGCAATTTTTCCTTGTAAGTCACTAATTCCCCTCTAATCTTGCAAAATTTAAAAAATAATATATAGTAAGTGAAATTACTATGTTTTTCTATATTTGCAAAAAACATATATCAAAATAATTGATATTCATACTAATTATAATATAAAAAATAAAAATATACTAATTAAAGAAGTCAAAATTTACTATAAATATTCTAATGCAATTAAAAAAAACATGAAAATATAATATAATTTTTTTATGAAATACATATATGTTTGTGGTCCAACTGTTTACAATAAAGTTCATATTGGTAACATGAAACCAATCATGACTTTTGATCTTTTTTTAAGAGGGGCAAATTTTATAGAAAAACAATACCTTTTTTTGCATAACTTAACTGATATTGATGACAAAATAATTGAAAAAGCTTCTAAGGAAAATAAAACCGAATTAGAAATAAGTGAATTATATAGTGATTTTTATTTAAAAATGCTAGATGAGTATAATATTAACAAACCAGATTATATTGAAAAAGTAACAGACAATATTAATATGATTATTGAATACATTGGACTGTTAGTAAAAAAAGGTTCTGGTTATATTAAAAAAGGTTCAGTTTATTTTGATACAACAAAATACCCTGAATATGGTTCTATTTCAAATTTAAATTTAAACAAAACTCTTGATGGTGATGATGATTTTAAAAATGAAAAAAATAATCCTCATGATTTTGTTTTATGAAAAAAAACAAAAGTTGGAATAACTTGAAAAAGTCCTTGATCTGAAGGAAGACCTGGATGACACACAGAATGTTCAGCTTTGATAAATCATATTTTCAAAAAAGATCAAATTGATATTCACGGAGGGGGAATAGATTTGATTTTTCCCCATAATGAAAATGAAAACATTCAAAATATTGCATTGCATGGACTTTCTTTGGCAAAAAAATGATTGCATGTTGGACATATTAAGTGAGAAAATGAAAAAATGTCTAAATCATTAAATAATTTTATTTTAGCAGATGATTTCATTGAAAAATATGGGAACGATACATTCAGAACATTGATTTTAAATACTAGTTTTTCAACTCCTATCAGTATAAATGAAGAAATTTTAGAATCAAATAAAAAAATTTCAAATAAATATCAAGTAACTTTTAATCAAGCGAATTTATTAATAATGCAAAGCAAAAAAAGACAAAATGAAGTTGAAACTCAAAAATATCTTGAAAAAATTGCTAAATTACTAGAGAATTTTGAATTTAGCAAAATAAATTTTGAAATTAATTTGCAAATTAAGTTATTTAATAGTGTGGTAGATTTAGATGCAGCTAATAAATTAGTAGAATGTTTTAAATTATTAGGGTTTAAATTTAGCTCACAAAATGTCAGTCAAAAAGATTTGGATTTGTTTTTGAAATGAAAAATAGAAAAAACAAATAAAAATTTCAAAATTTCAGATAAATTATTTCTAGAATTAAAAGAAAAAAAGTTGGTTTAACTTATGAAGTTGTATTTAAGTGGTAAAAACTCAATAAGAGAGGCAATAGAAAATAAAGTTGAAATAAAAAAAATTTTTCTGATAAATAAAAAAGATTATGAAAGTATTTACAAAGATATTATTGTTGAATATACCAATTTACAAACTTTGAATGAACTAGTAAAAACAAATCATCAAAATATTGTTGCAGAATTAAAAGAATTTAATTATTTTTCTCTAGAAAATATAATTAAAGATAAAGCTGATAAAGTGTTAATTTTGGATCACATTCAAGATTCCTTTAATTTCGGTTCCATTCTAAGAAGTGCAAATGCTTTTGGTTGAAACTATATTATAATCCCTTCCAAAAGATCTGTTGAGATAAACGATGTTGCATTGAAGGTATCATCTGGTGGTTTTTATAATGTAAAAATTATAAAAATAGACTCTTTAATTGTAGCTATTAATTTTTTAAAAGAACACGGTTTTTGAATTTATGGATCAATGCTAGATGAAAATTCATTTGAAATAAAAAATGCACCAATAAATTTTCCAATTGGTTTGATAATTGGAAATGAACATAGTGGGCTTTCAAAAACAATGATAAATTCATTAGATGTAAAGGTAAAAATTATGATGAGTGGAACAGTACAATCTTTAAATGCTGCAGTAGCAACAGGAATTTTACTTCATGATCTTAGCAAAAAAAGTAGGTAATAAAATAAATATGATGATAAATTCGAATAAAATAGTAAAAATAGAAACACTTGAAGAAGTAAGTAAATTCACTTTAAAAAACTGAGTGATGAAACATAATGATTATTTAATTTCAAGTGCAAAAGCAATTTTAAAAAAATATAATATTCCTTTTTTGGAATACACTGATCTTTTAAATGAAGTTTATTTCAAATTTGAAGATTTAAAGAAGAAATTTAGACCAGAACAAAATGTAACATTTAGAACATTCTTTTTTAAGTTTTCAAAATTTTTAATGCAAAATAAGTGTAGAGAGTATTACGGAAAAAAATATAGTGTTTTAAACAAATATTATTGAATAGAAGATTTAGAATTTGCGCTAGAAGATAATTATGATTTGTATCAAGTTCCGGTTGATTTAAAAATTTTAAGTAAAGATGATTTGAACATGTACGATCTTGTTGTTGAAAAAAATGTTCATGGTAGAAAACTTTCAAAAATATTAAAAAGCAAACCTTCCGAGATAAGAGAAAAATTGTCCAAAATTAGAAAAGATCTCTTTTATTAAATTAACTTAATAATAAATATTAATATTCATAAAATATAAATTATTATATATAATTATCAAATGATAAAAAAGTATGCATTAGCTTGTGAAATGTGTGGAACTAAAAACTATCATGTGAAAAAATCAATTTCTGAAAGATTAAAACTTAATAAATACTGCTCAAGATGTAAGGAGCACACTTTGCACAAGGAAGAAAAATAATGAAAAGCAAAATTTCGAGTAAACCAAAAACCAAAATGAAAAAACGTAAAAATTTTGTTTTTAGAGATTTTACTAAAGAAATGAAAAGGGTTAAATGACCTGAAAGCAAACCTTATTTTATATCTTTTGTATATGTTATAATTTTTTTAATATTGTGTACTTTGTTTTTCTATGGAATAGTTACTGGATTTACACAATTATTCAATACAATAGGAGTTGGAGTTTAAATGAAAAAAGAACTAAAAATTGAAAATGAAAAAAATAAAGAAGTTGAATTAGAAAAAAACACAAGAGATGATTCTCTTTTTCATTGATATACAATTTCAGTTGTTTCCGGAAAAGAAGAAAAAGTTTTAGAATCTTTAAATAATAAAATTAAGTCTTTAGGAATGGGTGAAGTTATAAAAGAAATAAAAATTTTTCAAACTCCTTATTTAACTGAAAAAGAATTAGAAAAAAAGCGCAATGGTGAAAATTTTAAAGTAAAACAAGAAAAACTTTATAAAGGATACATTTTTATGAAAATGATAATGACTGATGATGTTTGATTTATGGTTAGAAACACTGAAAATGTAACTGGCTTAATTGGTAGTTCTGGTAAAGGTACAAAACCAACACCTATTTCCGAAAGAAAGTTTTCTAAAATGCTAGATTTTGAGAAAAAGAAAATTGAAGAATTTGGATCTGGTAATTACAATTCAAAATTCAAAATTGGTTTAGTAGCTAAAGTTCTAGAAGGGCCTTTTAAAGATGAAGAAGGAATAATTTTAGAGAATAATGATATTAAAGCCTTAGCAACTATTGCTATTGAAAGTTTTGGAAGAAAAACACCTGTTGAATTCGAACACAAAAACTTAAAAGTAGTTTCGGAATAAATAAAAAAAATGGTAAATATTACCATTTTTTTTATTTATGAAAATCATAAATATGTATAATATAAAAGTGATTGAGGTTATTTTAACTTACTATCACAATAACTTGGGGGGGTAGCAAAGCGGCCAACTGCGGGTGGCTGTAACCCACTTTCTTAGGATTCGGGGGTTCGAATCCCTCCCCCCCCACCATATTGCCCCATAGCCAAGCGGTAAGGCATCGGTTTTTGGTACCGACATGCGTTGGTTCAAATCCAACTGGGGCAGCCATATCACCTATAGGGTGTTTTTTTATTTTTTTGAATTAATTTTAATTTTTTATATAATTTAAACTATGAATATAAAACTTTTAGACAAAATCACTCCTTTAGAACAAGACTTCGCAAAATGATATACTGATGTAATTACAAAAGGAAATTTAGCTACTTATGGAGTTTTGAAAGGAAATATTGTTTTTATGCCAAATTCTTATGGAATTTGGGAAAATGTTCAAAGTAATTTTAATAAAATTATTAAAGAATTGAATGTTAAAAATCTTTATTTGCCTACTCTTATTCCAGAAAGTTTAATAAATTCTGAAAAAGATCATGTTCAAGGATTTGCCCCTGAATTAATAACTGTTGAAAAAGTTGGGGATAAAGTTCTTAATGAAAAACTTTTTTTAAGACCCACTAGTGAAGTTTTGTTTGCAGAATATTTTAAAACTCAATTAAATTCTTACAATGATTTACCATTATTATTAAATCAATGAGCTAATGTTTTTAGATGAGAAAAAACAACTAGTCCTTTTTTGAGAAATAGTGAATTTTTATGACAAGAAGGTCACACTTCACATTATTCCGAAGAAGAAGCTCATCAATTTTCTAAAAAAATGATTCAAATTTATGCAAATTTTTTTGAAGAATTTTTAGCAATTCCAGTAATTATTGGGCAAAAAACTGAATCTGAAAAATTTGCCGGAGCCCACACAACATACACAATTGAAGCAATGATGAAAGATGGAAGAGCCTTGCAAAGTGGAACAAGTCATTATTTGGGACAAAATTTTGCAAAAGCTTTTGACATTTCTTTTAAAGATAAAGATAATTCTAAAAGCTTTGTTTATCAAACTTCTTGAGGTATTTCAACAAGATTAATTGGTGCAATAATAATGGTTCATGGAGATAATCGAGGAATTATAATGCCCCCAAAAATTGCTACAAATCAAGTTGATATAATTACTGTTTTTGCAAATAAAAATCCTGAAGTTTTACAAAAAGCAAATGATTTATTCAAAACTCTTAAAAATGATTTTAGAGTAAGAATAAATGATTCAAATAAAAGTGTAGGATTTAAAGCTGCACAAAGCGAAATTGAAGGAACACCAATAAGAATAGAAATTGGTCCTGAAGATTTAAAACAAAATAAAGTTATTTTAATAAGAAGAGATACTCAAGAAAAAATTGATGTAAAAATTGATGAATTAAAATCTGAAATTTTTTCACAAATAGAAAAAATTCATGAAAACTTATTAATGCAAGCAAAAAGATTGCTAAATGAAAAAATTGTTGATGTTGAAGACTATGAATCTCTTAAAAAAGAAATTGCTAAAGGTAATTTTGTAAGAGTTCCTTTTGATGGAGACAAAAAAGAAGAAGAAATCATTAAAAAAGAAACTTTTGCCACCCCTAGATGTATTCCTCTAAATTTTATTGGAGAAACTAAAAAATGTATAATGACAAATAAAGAGACAAAAAGGTATGTAATTTTTGCAAAATCATATTAAAGTTAAGTTTTATATCAATACATAAACTTTAACTTATATATGGTATACTTATAAAGTAGAAATACAAAATGATATTTAGGAGAATTTTAATATGATTAAACATGTAACAAAATCAGAAATTAATTTTAAAGAATTCAATAAAGGATTAAAATTATTAAATTTTCATGCTTTATGATGTGGACCTTGTAAATTATTAGGTCCAGAGCTTGAAAGAGTTTCAGAAAAAGGTTTTGAAATCTATAGAGTAGATGGAGATAAAGACAAAGAATTTGCTCAAGAAATGGAAATTCCAGGATTTCCAACTTCATTTGTTTTCAAAGATGGAAAAGTTGTTGAAACAGTTGTAGGTTTTAGAGCTGAAGAAGAAATTTTAGAAATCTTAAATGAATATAAATAGACTGTTTTTTTCAAAGTTTTATAAATAAAAAAAGAAGCTAAAACTTCTTTTTTTATTTATAAATGATGCTTTATATAATATAATTATTTGTATAAGATCTTGGAGAGTGTTTTATGGTTCATGAAGTAGTAAAAAAGCAAATTGACTTTGAAAAATTTAATAAGGATAAAAAAATTCTTGTTTTTCATGCAACTTGATGTGGCCCTTGTAGAATGTATGGGCCAATTTTAGAAGAAGTGGGTTCTAAAGGTTATGAAATTTTCAAAATAGATGTTGATAAAGATAGAGAATTCACAAGAGAATTTGGAATTAAAAACACACCTTCTACACTTTTTTTCAAAAATGGAGAATTAAAAGAAAAAGTTATTGGATTTAAATCTGCAGATGAATTAATAGATTTAATTAATAAGATTTAAATCTAAATTTATGCTTTTTTAGAATTAAAAAAATATTCTCAATATAATTAAAATATGATTGATTTTGATATAAAAGGCTATTTTATTGATTTAGATGGAACTCTACTTGATAAAAGTAGGCACAAGTTGTCTGATTTCAATAGTGTTGTTTTGAACCAAGTTAACAAAACTACCCCAATAATTATATCTACTGGAAGAGGAGAAAGCCGTTTAATTTATCAATTAATGGAAAAACATAATTTAAAATATGCAATTTGTCAAAATGGTGCGCTTATAATTGATAGAAATGCAAATAAACTTTTGAATTTGACTATTGAAAGAAACACAGTTCATAAAATAATTGAAATTGCTAAAAAAAACAAAGTCTTTTTTTTGATAAATTCACGTGGTAATTTTTACGGACCTAAAAAATCTATTTTTAGATTTTTTGCAGATAAATTTTCAACTCTATCTGCAAAACCTTATGAAAATTTTAATTTTAATGTAAATATTGAAGTTAATAAAATTCTTTTGATAGCTCCTATAAAATCGAAATTAAATGAGTTTTGAGATCAAATAAAATCATTAGGATTAAATGTGACCATTACAACAACTGCAAATGGATGAGCTATTGAAATAACGGATATAAAGGCTTCAAAAGGCTTAGCAAGTATATTTGTTTCAAAACTTTTAGGAATTGATCCGCAAAAAACTGTTCATATTGGAGATAGTATGAATGATTCAACAACCTTAGGAAAAGTAGGTGCTTTAATAGCATTAGAAGATGGATCTAATTCTTTAAAAGAAATTGCAACTCATATTGGACCAAAATATAAAAATGGTGGAGTTGCCAAAATTTTAAATGGAGAATTTAAGAAAAACAATAAAAATAGATAAATTAATGTAAAATTTTTTTGATGGCACCATAGCCAAATGGCCAAGGCATGGGTCTGCAACACCCTGATTACCGGTTCGAATCCGGTTGGTGCCTCCATAATGCGCCTGTAGCTCAATTGGACAGAGTGTTTGGTTACGGCCCAAAAGGTTAGGGGTTCGACTCCTCTCAGGCGCGCCAAAAGCAATTTAATAAATTGATCCATAGCCATATTGGCTATTTTTTTATAAAATTTAATATAAAAAAATTGAAAAATGATACAATTAAAATGCAATTTAACTATTGCCTCTACAAGTGGGAGAAGAAATTCGTTACCACACAGAGATCTATAAAAGGAGATGCTCATGGCTAAGAAAAAAGAAGTTGTCAGAGTTGCAAAGTTGCAATTTAATGCAGGACAAGCAAAACCTGGACCTGAACTAGCAGGTCTAGGAATTGTTATGCCTGAATTCACTAAACAATTCAATGACGCTACAAGAGAAAGAAGTGGGGAACCGGTTCCGGTTCAAATTATAGTTTATAAAGATAAATCATTTGATTTTAAATTATTCACTGCTCCAACATCTTTCATGCTTAAAAAAGCTGCTGGAATCAAATCTGGTTCAGCAAATTCAAAAACTACAATTGTTGCTACAATTAAAAAATCACAATTAGAAGATATTGCTAAATATAAAATGCCAGATTTAAATACAAAAAATCTTGAAGAAGCAATGCATACAATTGCAGGAACTGCAAGAAATATGGGGATTCTTGTTGAAGGATATGATGATATTGTTAAAGCAAGAGAAGAAGCTAAATTAGCAGCAAAAGAAGCAGCATCTGCTGCTGCATTTGAAGCTAAATTAGAATCTGATGCTGCTCAATTATTAGCAGAAAACAAACAAAGTGCTGAAGTTGAAGTAATTAAAGAAAAAGATAAGGGTAATAAAGATGAGTAAAAAAATTACAAAAAATCGTCAAAAAATAAATGAACTTATTAAAGATGTTGAAAATAAAATTTATTCATTAGATGAAGCTATTGAAATGGCTAAAAAAACATCATTTGTAAAATTTGATGCTTCAATTGATATTTCTTTAAAATTAAATCTTGACACTAGAAAAGCTGATCAACAACTAAGAGGTTCTGTTTCACTACCTAATGGTACAGGTAAAATCATTAGAGTTTTAGCAACAAGTGATGAAAAAGAACAATTAGATTTAGCTAAAAAAGCTGGAGCAAATATTGTTGCAAACAAAAGTGATTTAGAAGAAATTTTAAAATCAGAAAAATTTGATTTTGATATCATGGTAACTGATCCAAAAATGATGCCAACCTTAGGTAAATATGGAAAAGTTTTAGGACCAAAAGGATTAATGCCAAACCCAAAAACAGGAACTGTAACTCCAAATATTGCTAAAGCTGTTGAAGAGATTAAAAAAGGTAAAGCTAATTATCGTGCAGATAAAGGTGGAATTATCAATTCTTCAATTGGTAAGGTTTCAATGGGCACAACTTCTCTTGTTGAAAATGCTAAAGTTTTAATTGATACAATTAGAAAATTAAAACCAGCAACTGTAAAAGGTATTTATATGCAAAATCTTACAATTTCAACAACAATGGGACCATCATTTAAAATTAAAATTGAAAACTAGAAAAAATACTGGAATAGTCCAGTATTTTTTTATTTAATTTTTTGTATATAATAAACATATGGGATTTTTTAAAAAATTAAAAGAACGTCTTTTTGGCTCTGAATTAGAATCAAAAAAGAATCAAAATGTCGAACAAAATATTGAAGAATTATTTATAAAAAATAAAATTGAAGAAAATATTTTAGATAAAGATCAATCTATAGAGTTAGAACTTGAAAAAAATAATGCTAGTGAAATAAAAACAGTACAAACAAATTCAAAAAAAAGTACAAGTATTTTCACAAAAATATTTTCAAGAAAAACAAATAATGATGATTCAATATCAAAAAAAGAACTTAAATTAAATGAAAGAGAAAAAGAAAAGAATTTAACAAAACTTGAAAAAGAAAACAAAATAAACAAATACATTGCTGGTTTAGATAAAAGTAGTTCGGCACTTAGTACAAGAGTAATGGAATTACAAAATAGATACAATAAAATTGATGATGACTTTTTTGAAGAATTAGAAGAAATTTTAATAATGTCTGATATTTCTGTAAATCTTGTTTTTACTATTATCGAGGAAATTAAAAAAGTTGTTAAAATTGAAAATGTAAGTGATCCAAAATTAATTGGCGAAATTATTGCAGATAAATTATTTGTTATTTATACTAATAATTCTATTGTTGATACTAATTTAAAAATCGAAAAAGGCAGATTAAATGTTATTTTAATGGTCGGTGTTAATGGTAGTGGGAAAACAACCACTATTGCTAAATTAGCAAATATGTATAAACAAAAAAGTTATAAAATTTTAATTGCTGCTGGAGATACATTTAGAGCTGGAGCTGTAGAACAATTAGGTATCTGAGCAAATAGGTTAGAAGTAGATATTGTAAAACCTGATAAAGAAGGTCAAGATCCATCGAGCGTTGTTTTTAAAGCAATGCAAAAAGCAAAAGATGAAATCTATGATCTTTTAATTATTGATACTGCTGGAAGATTACAAAATAAAGTTAATTTAATGAATGAATTAGCTAAAATAAATCAAACAATTTCTCGCTTTTTGCCAGAAGCTCCTCATGAATCTTTATTAGTTTTAGATGCGACAAATGGTCAAAATGCATTAAGTCAAGCTAGTGCTTTTAAAGAAGTAACTCCACTTAGTGGTATTGTTTTAACAAAAATGGATGGAACTTCAAAAGGAGGAATCATTATTTCAATTAAAGACTTAGTGAATATTGATGTTAAACTATTAGGTTTAGGTGAAAAAATGGATGATTTACAAGAATTTGATCTAGATGCTTTTATTTATGGTTTAACTAAAGATATGGTTCTTGAAAATTATTCTATCGATTAAAAAAATTACTCAAGAGTGATTTTTTTAATTTTAAGCAGAAATTACTAATGTAAAAACTCTTTGAGAAGCTGGTAAATTATTTAAATTATTGAAGGGATTAATATTTGCAAAATCAAATTCAATTTTTAATTCAGATGCATCTTGGTTAATTTCCAATACTTTAAAACTAAGAAAAACATCTGATTTTAATCCTACTGGTAAATTTAAAAATAAAATATCTCTAATATTTATTGATTCACCTACAACAAAGTTTGTTGTTCTATTACCTATGTATGTCGCTTTAAAATCATTTGCATTTGAATTAATAATGTTATTTTTAAGAATATCTGTTGTTAAAAATCCTAAAATTTCTACATTTAAATTTTCTAAATTGAAAAATTCATCTGTAAGTTTAATTTTGATTTTTATCGATCCTTTTTCAAAATTTTCACTTCCTGTAATGAATGAATAAGATAAAATATTTTTACTCATTAAAGGAGATGGTAAATTATTAAATGAAATATTAGAAGTCAAAGGATCATAAAAAATTTCATTTGTATTAGGAATTATTGGTAAAATATTATTCATATTTGAAATAGTTCCTGAAATAGTATTTAAACTTGAAAAAGTATTTGAAAAATTTGAAATTTCTACATTAGGAATTATTAAAGTACTTCCATACAATTCTTGATTAATAGTAAAATCAACAGTAATTGTCCCTAATAAAGGATTTGTTTTTCTAATTACATAAGATTGAATATTAGACATTTGAAGAGGTTGAGGTAATGAATTTATTCTAAAATTTGAAGCGCTAAAAGTTATTTCATTTTCTGAAACAATAGGTAAATTGATTCTTGAAGAACTTGAAATTTTAAACTGATCAAAAATTTCTGATGATTTTTTAAAACCTGAAATTATTATATTTTTTCTAAGCAAACCTTGATTTTGTGAAGAAAAAATTAATGATGCCGTAATTTCTCCGTTAATAGGTCTTGAACTTTCTACTATAATTGAGTTGATTTTAAAATTACTTAAAAGAGGGCCATTTTCAATATTTCTAAGTTCGAAACTAATATCTCCAATATTTTCAACAATTTTGTTTGAACTAACAAAACTTAATTGATTTGATAATAAAGAATTTTGTTTTACAAAGGCTTTTACTATTAAAGAATCGATTTCACGTTGCGAATTTTGGGTTATTAAAGATTGAGGAAGAGAAAAAATTTTTGAAAAAATTAATCTTGTTGAATTTTGATGATTCCTTAAAGTAAGTTGAATTTGATTTTCATTAACCCTAATAATTGTATAAGAATCAATAAAATTGGCTCCTATATTTGTAACACTACTATCGATATTTACAAAATTAGGTAATGAACCTTCAGAAAAATGAATCATTTCAGGTAAAACTTTTAGATCATTTGAAATAGTTACACTTAAATTTTGAAATGCTTCTTGGGCTGTTGTTGAATTTTTGAAATTTGCAAAAGGTATATCAAAAGTTTTAAATAAATTATTTAAAAAATTAATTCTCAAAGTAAAAATACTATTATTGTTATTCACATTATAAGAATATGAAATAATATTTTTTACATTAATTAAGCTATTGTTTTTAAAATTAAAGTTAAAGAGATTCTTAGGAGGAATGCCTAAAGTAGTTGTCAAATTATTAAAAGGTCTAATTCCAATTGGTGTAACACTTACTTCTATGTTATCAATATTTTTCATAGCATCATTCATTAAAGGAAAGGAACTTATTTCTAGTGAAAAGGAATTTGAAATTTGCCCATTTAAAGTAAGTTTTACACTTAAATTATCTATTCTTTCAAGTGAAAAAGATTTAATATTTTCAATGCCTATTCCTTCAGGATAAGAAAATACAAAAAGTGAATTTAATAAAATTAAATTTGTTGAATTAAAAATGTCGTTAGAAGGAATCGGAACAACAGAAGATGCTTTTACTGAAATCGTTTTAAAATCTTCTATTGAAGGAATAAAACCTGATATAGTTTTTGTTATTGTCAAACCACTAAAACTTATCAAAATTAAATTAACTGTTGTTGAATTAACTTTTTCAAGTCTATAAGATTTAATAGTATTTAAAGTTACAAAATCATTAAAAATTAAATTAAAATTCAAAATAGGTGGAATTCCCATTTGTTCTCCAAGTGTATTATTTGGAATTAATGTTTCATTTGCTTTAACTTCTAAAGAATTAAATAAATTTAATGCTTTTTGCTCGGTAGGTAAATTATTAACATTACCCAAAGAATAAACAATATCAATAGATGAATTGTTTGAGTTTAAAAAAGTTAAACTCAAATCAATTTCACTAGTGGAATTATTCTTTTTTATATTAAAAGAATCAATATCATTTTTAGATATATTATTTGAAAAAATAAATTTTACAAAATCTTCTGTTGGAGATCCTTTTCCTAAAATTTCTTCATTTTGATTCATGTTAGCAGATAAAACATTTTGATGAAATAAAGGGCTAATTAACACACTTACGTTTTTCTCTAAATTTTTTTGTATTTGGTCATTTTCAAAAAAAAGATTTTTTGAAAAATTAACACTTCTTGAAACAGTGTCAGAAACATTTAATTTTAAAGTCAGATTCTGATTATCTGGACTTATTGTATATGAATATGAAGTAATAAAATCTTCGATATTAAAATTCAAAAAAGAAGTTGAAAATCTAAATAAATTTCTTGGTGGTAATCCAATTTGATCTGATAAATTATTTAATGGGAAACTAGCTAAAATTGAAGTTCTAATATTTAATTGTTCTAATGCAAATTCTTGAGTAATAAAAGAATTTAAAATGATTGCTTTTTTTAAACCGGATTTTAATTTAATAATTAGTGTGATTTTTTTAGAAGAAAAAGAAGAATTAATTACTTCAAAATCTTCTATTGATTCATTTGTTAATCCTGTTGGAAATTTAAGAACAATTCCTTCAGGTAAAGATTGATATTTACCATTTTTAGGAGCTACAGTGTTTGATTCAATTGCAAAACTATTTTCATTAATTGAATTTAAAAGAATTTGTTGATTGCTTTTGATATTGTTGGAAAAAACAATCGCTGTGGGAACAACAATAATTGTTGCACCAATTACTAAACTTGAAATTAATGTTTTACTTAATATTTTTTTCATATTTCTCCTGAATGTTAGTTTTAAAATTAGACACTGCGACATTTCCAAATGAAGTATCTATTCCGTTGTTATTTTGATTACTCAAGAATTTAATACTATTTTTTAAAACATGTAATCTATTTAAAGCATTTAAGTTTTGATATGGAATTCAAAAATCAGATTTTAATTCTCTAACAAAAGCACCTTTTTCAATTGTCAAATCTTGAGTAAAAGTAAAATCATTTAAAAAATTAATTATTGAATCTAATGATATTGTAGAAAGTCTTGAATTTTCAGGATTGCTATTTGCAAAAGCATTTTCTCCAATAAAATTTAAGCTTGAAAAAACTCCATTTACTTGAAAAGATTCTAAATTATTATTCAAAAAAGCAGCCTTATTTATTTTTTCTAATTGACTTAAAGAAGCATTTCCAAAATTGATATTTTTAATTAAATTATTACTGAAAGCATTTTCTCCAATATTTTTTAAAGAAGCTGGAATTTGAATTGAATTTTCAATTTTATTATTAGAAAAAGAAAAATTTCCAATACTTTCTAAATTAGATGCATTTGATAAATCTAATCTAATCAAATTAGAATTTATAAAAGCTGAATCCTTAATTGATTTTACCTTAAAAATATTCCCACCAATGTCTTCAACAGTACTAGGAATTACAATTCTAGTTAAATCTTCTAAAATTGGGTTTAAATTGGTGTCAAATCCATTAAGTTCTGCGCTAATTTCTCCTGTGTTTAAGACACTAAGTCTATAATTAAATTTATCTCTTACAAAAATAGTGTTGTGTAAACTAGAAGACTTTTTAAAACCAATAAGATTTACTTTTTCAATTAGAGAACTTGAAAAAAAAGTTCCTATTTCTCGATTTCCTATTGTAATTTGAAAATCAACTAATACACTTCCTTCAAAGTCATTTGATATATTTTCTCCTGTTGAAATAGTTGCCACAATAGAATAATCTTGATTTGAATTAATAATTGTATTAAAGAAACTAAAACTACCATAATTCATAACTAAATTATCGTTCTTGATACTGCTTCTCAAAGAAAAATTTCTGTTCTTCAAAGAAGTACTTAAGAGCAATTTTCCTTGATCATTTATAAATGCTTCTTTATTTGAGTTTGCAAAATTTTGTATAGTTTCTTTTGAAATATCTCTTATCCAATTTTTATTACTTTCTAGAATTTGATTTTTCTCTGCTTTCAAAAATCCTCCAATGGTAACTGATTTGGATTTTGAAATTGTTGGAATATTTCCTGCAATTGTACCTTGTAAACTAATTTGAATTGTTCCTAATGCATCATTTGCACTACCATCAATATAATTTGCCTCTAAAGTTAAATTTACACTATTTGAAGCAGAATTTAATGATTGGAATTCTTGAAGCCCTTGAATTAAAGTAGAATTTAAAATTGATTGAGATACTTTTGAAGGCAAAGTATTAGAACCTATTACAGGATTTGTTTCATTTGAAGTGATTTGAGTTCTAGCACTAACAATTGAAGACACCCCATTTTTTAAAGATGTTTCAAATCTGTCAAAAATATTTTTTAAAATTTCTAAATTAGTATTATTTACTTGTGTTTGTGTTAAAAATCCTGTAACAGTTAATGTCTGGGACTCAATTGAAATTTGGTTTACTCCAGTTCCATTTGTTGCAATTATTTTGATATCTAAAGAACCTGTTTGATCATTAGCATTTCCCCCATTTACTAATTGAAAAATTAGATTAATATTTGTAGAAACACTAGGAATTGTTTTTAAATTTATATTTTGTAAAATCATTTCGTCCGATGTAATTGAAGAGGCAAAAACATTTTGGGATGCCGTTATCTTACTCGAATTAATTTTCGAAATTACTAATTGCAAATCTGAAATAGAAGCTGTCGAACAAGAAACAATTGTGATTGTTAAGCTTGATGTAAAAGCAATTGAACCAAATGCAAGTAAAGATTTTTTTAACTTTGTCATTTTACTCCTTAAAAATTTATTGTAAAAATAATTGTTTGATCAAAAATCTGAGAATCAATTAAACTAATTTTAAAACCAAAATTAATTGTTCTGGCTTCGTTATTCTTAATAAAATTATATGTTGAAATTTTTGTATTTGAAAATATTTCTATGCCAATTAAATTTTGAACTAAATTATTTTCATCCAAATTTTCTATAGAAGCCGAATTTCTTAATTTAATTTGTCCTGAAGTAAAATTATTTTCATAATTTAATTTGATCTTATTCAAATATGTTTCACTTGTTTGAAAACCATTTGTAACAGAAATATTTATGCTTTCTTTAACTCTTGCAGATCCTTCTCCTAATTCTATTGCAAAATTAATAATCATATTTGGATTGGGGTTGATGTTTTTATCTACAAATTCTGTTGACAAACTAATTGATTGTGAATTTAGAGAAATTCCTAGCAATCCAATAATATTTTCAATGATTGGTTTATTCTCTAAAAAATTTTCAAAATTCCGTTTAGAAATTTGAAATATAGAAACCGAATTTGTTCTTATCCTTACTTGATTATTAGTTTTTTGATTTTTTTCAATAAAATTTAAGATTTGCTTTGCAAAATTTTTATTTTCTTCAATTTTTTGATTTTGATTCACTAACACAATTGTTGTAGGAACAACAATTGAAACAACTGAAGTTGCAATAAGTGAAAAAGCAATAATTTTAGTTCTTTTTTTCATTAAAAACTTCCTGACATTTTTCTAATAATTATTTCAATAGGTCTTGATGTTTGAGAATTAGCAGGTGGGACACCATCTCTTGAAATAGTAATTATAATTCTTGCAAAAACTGAAGTTTCATTAAAACTTTCAATTTTATATGATATAGAATAAGTTATATTGTTTATATTTTCAATCCCTAATAATAATTCAAAATCTCTATTTATTAAAGTAATCAAGTTTTCATTATTTATTAAATTTACTTGAAAGGAATTATTTAAATATTCTGGTTTTAGAGCAATTGTTCCTGATTCAAAATTATCAATTCTCTGAATTGCAAGATTTGCAATTCCTTGAGGATCATTTCTTGAAACAAATCCTGAAACTGTGATCGTTCTATCTAAAGGATTTATATTATCACTTGGATCTGTTCCTTTAATTCTCAAACTAACACTTGTTTCATCCCTTACGATTATTAAATATTCTTCAACATTAGTTGTTAAACTAAGCTTAAAAATATTTGAAGGAGGTAATCCTTTTCTAAAATCTGAAAACGCGTTTGGTCTAAGTGTTTGAGCATTAAAGGGTTCCACTTTTATATTTGCAAAACTTTCAAAAGCATTTGTTCTAAAATTTCTAACCAATTGATTTTCTAATAAAACTTCTTGCCCATTCAATCGCAATGTTATATCTATAGAAATACTTCCGTTAAAATTATTTCCTCCATTTGAATTAGTTGCTTGATTAGTAAATTTAAAAAAATAAGTTAAATTGTCTATATTTGGAAGACCTAAAATGTTATTTCTTAAATTTGTAAGATTCAAAGCTGTGGGTAAAATTGTATCAGAACCTCTAATTATTCTATCTTCAATTTTATCTTGTATTTCTTTTTTTAAACTATTTAAAGTTGATTCAGTATTTGAATTTGAAACTAAAACAACTGTTGTTGGGGCAACAATTGCAATTATCGAAGCAATTGAAATACTAGTGCTAGTAAATATTTTTCATTTCATTTTTTTCTTCATTTTTTCTAAATTCTTTCCTTGTTTTTATTCTTCTTCTTTGCACTTAAAATTTCATTTATAATCTCATCTTCTTTTCTTGATTTTTTTGAAAAAAGCAAGCTATTTTTTTTAATTGGTCTTGAAGTTTTTTTTGAAACATTAATCAAAGCTTTTGCACTACCTGCAATAATTTTTTGTAAAAGAACTCCTTTTTGACTTTCTTTTGATTTTTCATTTTGTTTTTGAAAGGCTTCATTATTTTGCAATTCTTGCAAAAATCCTCCTGCAATAATACCTGCTGGGATTGTAAATATTGCTACTCCTATAAGTGCTAAAATTACAACCATTGCTTGCCCAAGGGGTGTTACAGGACTAATATCTCCAAAACCGATTGTTGTTAAAGACACTATTGTAAAATAAAAAGCATCCCAAAAATTAGTTATTTTAGCATTTTCGACTAATTCTGCTTGAAAAATAATAAGGGCAAATAAGACAGAAATAATAATTAAAAAAATAAAAACATTAAATAATAAAACTCGTTGTTTCACAAAAACATTTTTAATGCTTGTAAAAGGAGTAAGAACATTTAAAAATAAAATTAATCTCCCTAATCTTAAAAAAACTAAAGAATTAACAATTTGTGAAAAAGCAAGAAAAAAGGCACTGTTCGCATTTGAAGTTATTGAAGGAGAAATAATTATAATTAAAGAAGGTAATAGCGCAAAAAACATTACTATAGAAACACCTGTGAAAGGAAAAAACAACAATGAATATTTTTTATTTTCTACTCTTAAAGGAAATGTTATTCATCTAAAAAAATAATCAATTATTAAAATAGAAAACAAAACATAATTAATTGTGATAGAAAGAGAAATCGGAAAAAGATTTTGTCCATCTTTTGTAGCACTAAATAATGGAATAAATGATATGAAAATAATTGTTATAACTAAGATTAAATATAAAAGCTTTAAAATTTTTGCAAATTTTACATTTTTAGATCTTATATATGAATCATCACTATCGCTAACAGCAATATAATTTAAAATTTTTCATAACTCTAAATTTTTTTCATAATTAATAATTTTAAAAATATTTTTCATATTTAAATTTTACACTTTATTAGTTTAATTCTACAAGTTTTAGAATTTTCATTATAATTAAAAATAGATTTATGAAATTTATAATAGAAGATCAAAAAGAAATTGAAAAGGTTGCAAAATTTATTCTTTCTATTTTTAATGATAGACCAATATTATTATTTGGTGAAATTGGTACTGGAAAAACAACTTTAGTGAAAGCAATTGGAAAAGAACTTAAAATAAAGGAACTTATTAAAAGTCCTTCTTTTAACAAGATGAATATTTATGATAATAAAATTGTTCATATTGATGCTTATAATTTGAAAGAGTCTTTAGACACGTTTAAAGACTATTTTGAAGATAAAATAGTAATTATTGAATGAGCAGATCTAATTGGAGATTTTTTTGAAGATTTTGTCAAAGTATGTTTCAAAATTGAAGAAAATAAGCGAATAATTGATGTGAAATATAAAAGTAAAGGGAGGTAATTATTTTAGATGATATCTAGAATTTCTTTGTTTTTAAATTTATTTAATTGAATATTGCTTTTTAAAATCTTTTGAATAAAAATTATGCATATATTTCAATAAAAAAGATTATCTCCAAAAATGAGTAATGCATGATTTGGATAGTTAAAATTGTGTTTTTCATTAAACCATAAGTTATAATTAATTTGTTGCCTATGATTATTTAAATTCTTGCAATAAAAGTAGTGAAGAAATCACAATAAATTTCATTTAAGACCTATGCCATTTAATTAGTGTGATATAAATAATTAAAGTTAAATAGATTTTGAAAAAAATTTAAAATTATAGAAAAATAGATATTACTTTTGATAACAATTCAAAAGATAAAAAGGAAATCATGAAAATTTTATTTGATACAGTAAACTCAGATTTTTATATGGCTCTTATAAGTAATGAATACAAATTAATAGAATTCATCCATTATGAAAATATTAAAGAAAAAGTTGAACTTATACCGGATATTTTTAATAAACTTTTAAAAAATAATAATGTATGTGTAGATGAAGTTAAAGAGTTTTATTTAAATATTGGTCCGGGAAGTTTTACAGGTAGTAGAATTTCATTAGTTTTTTGCAGAACTATTGTAAAAATTAAAAAAAATATAAAAATTTTTACTATTAATAATTTTATTTGATTAGCAAATAAAAAAGAAAGTCACGAAATAAATATTTATGCAGGAGGAAAAAATTTTTTTTGCGCAAATGTTGAAAATTTCAAAATTGCTTCAGAAATTTCTTTAAAAGAAGAAAAAGATTTTTCAACAAACAAAAACTACAAATTATTTGAAGCAAATATTTTAGATGAATTGAATAGATTTGAACATAAAAGTAATATTGATGAAATTGAACCTTTTTATTTTAAAAATCCACAAATTGGAACTGGGAAGGAGTAAAAAATGATAATTTTAGGAATTGAGAGTAGTCATGATGATACTTCTATTGCAATTTTAGAAAATAAAAAAGTTTTATTTCAATTAAGTTTAAGTCAAGTTAAAACACATGAAAAATTTGGGGGTACTATACCAGAAATTGCTAGTAGAGAACATGTAAAAAATATTAACATTCTTTTGACAATGTTAATAGAAAAATTTGATTTATCAAAACTTGATTACATTGCTTATACAGAAAAACCAGGATTAATCGGAGCCTTACAAATAGGATTTTTATTTGCAAGTGCTCTTTCTATTTCTTTAAATAAAAAATTAATTCCTATAAATCATCTTGAAGCTCATTTTTTTAGTAGTGAAATAACAAATGAAATTTTGTACCCAGCAGTAGGACTAGTTGTTTCAGGGGGACATAGTCTAATTTATTATGTTAAAAATGTAAATTCTTTAGAAATTATTGGTGAAACACTGGATGATGCAATTGGAGAAGTTTTTGATAAAATTTCTAGAAAACTTAATTTAGGTTTCCCTGGAGGACCAATCATTGATAGAATTTCAAGTGAAATTGTTGGAGATATCAAATTTACAATCCCTAAAACAGAAAGGGATTTAGATTTTTCGTTTAGTGGAATTAAAACTCAAGTTATAAATTACATAAATAATTCTAAAAATTTAGATATTAATAATGTTGCGTCTAGCTTCCAAAAAACAACAATTGATTATATTGAGGAAAAACTTAAATTAGCAATTAAAAAACACCATCCACAATCTCTTGTTGTAGGTGGTGGTGTTAGTGCAAATACAGAATTGAGAAAAAGATTATCTACGTTGCATGCAAATGTTTTATTTCCAAAAAAAGAATATACAACAGATAATGGAGCTATGATTGCAATAACAGCTTTTTTGAAATTAAATAAGTCTAGTTAATTTTTGTTTCATCAGTTTCAAGGTAATCTTCATCAAATGAATTTTCATCCAAAGATTGAAATTCTGATGAAGTTATGTTCATACTTTTAAATAAGGACCTAAATAAACTTTCAAGTTTATTAAAACTTGGAGAATTAGTTGACAAGTCTTTAATATTTTTAGAATCTAATTTTGATAATGTTTCAGAAATCTTTCTACCAGTAATAAATAGATTTTTCAATTTTTTTTCTTCTTCATTTAAAATTACTTTGCTAAATACACTTTCAATAAATTCTTCTAAAGTTAGAGTAGTCTTTTTTTCAAAAATTTTATTAATTATTTCAATAATTTCTTCTTTTGAATAATGTTTCATAGTTATTATTTTTCAGCAGATTTTGTTAAACGACGATTGAAACGATCAACTCTTCCTGTTGTTCTTTGGATTGAACGATCACCTGTAAAGAAAGGATGACAATTAGAGCAAACATCAACACTAGATTTTTTTGCTGTAGAACCAAAAATATGCTTTTTTTCACACGTTGAACATGTTAAAGTAATATTTTTATATTCTGGATGGATATTTGGTTTCATGATTTACCTCTTGCTTATATATTGTTTAGATATTTTAACTTATATTTAATTGTATTTTATCATAAAAATAAATTGAAATTAAATTAAATTCACATTTGGATTTGGAAAAATTGTCTTAATGGAAATATTTTCAAATTGTCAAAAACCTTTTTTTAATTTTATAGCTATATTTTGAGCTTCAAGAAGCGAATAAAAATAATTTGTGTCTCTAGTAAAAAAAGGACTTTTTTTGTCTAATGAAACATATTGGACTATTCCTAAACCATTTTTTATTATCTCTAGAGCAAGATCTTTTTTATTGTTTTGAATTCTAGCTATCAATCTACCAAATTTATCTTTAGATTTTGGAGAAATTATTATTTCTCTCAAACTATTGAAAAATGATTCAGTAAATTTTTTTGCTTCAATTGCAAAAAAATACTCTAAACCATTGGATTCAATGTTATTTTCCCAATAATGAAATTTCTCAGGGGTGTCTACTCCAAATAATCTAATTTGCTTAGAATTAATACTTAGTGTATCTCCATCTAAAATTTCTATAGATTTTATATCTTTATAAAAATTTTCATTCTGGGTAGAACAACTTATAATAAAAAGAAAGGAAATAGAAATTTTTAAAAGAAACATGATTTTAAATAATTTTTTAAAATATTTAAGCTTTATTTTGTGAGCCAAGTTCAATAATTTTTTCTTTAATTACTTCTGCCATTGCTTTTATACCAGGAGCATAAATTTTTCTAGGGTCATAGTTTTTATCAACATCAATTTTTCCTGAAATAACAAATTCCTTAATTGCTTTTTTGTTTGCTCATTGTAATTCCGAGTTGATATTAATTTTTGAGACTCCTAAAGAAATAGCCTTTTTAATTTGATCGGTTGGAATTCCACTTCCTCCATGTAAAACAATACCTTTTTTAATTTCTTGTTCAATATTTTTTAAAGCATCAAAATTTAGAGATTTTCAAGATGCTGGGTATGGGCCATGAATATTTCCAATTCCAGCTGCAACAACATCCACTCCTAAATTAGACATTTTAAGTGCTTCTTTAGGATCTGCAATTTCTCCTTCTCCAATTATTCCATCTTCTTCTCCACCAATTGAGCCAACTTCAACTTCAAAACTTACATTATATGGTGCTGCTTTTTTAATAAGTTCCTTTGATTTTTTATAGTTCTCTTCAAAAGATAAATGACTTCCATCAAACATTATTGATGTAAATCCTGCTTCAAGAGCTTTTTCTACACCTTCATATGATCCATGATCTAAATGTAGAGCAATAGGCACAGTAATTTTTAAATCTTCAATTAGAGATGAAACTAAGGCATGAACAGTTTTCATTCCTCCCATATATTTAATAGCACCTTCACTAGCCCCAATAATCAAAGGCGAATTCATTTCTTGGGCTGTTAAAAGAATTGTTTTTGTTCATTCTAAATTGTTTGTGTTAATGTGTGGAATTGCATATTTACCTAAATAGGCTTTTTTAAGCATTTCTTTTGCATTTACTAATTTTGTTTTGTTCATTTTGTTCTCCTAAATATATATAACTTTTTTATAAAGAATTTTCCATTTTTAATTTGTATGTTGTTCACTTATTTTCTTTTAACTTTACAAAATCACCATGGATAGTTAATAATTTATAAACTTCTCCACGTTTTTTTACAAGTAAATTTTCATAGGTAATATTTTTTGTTGTCGCTTCTTGTTCTCAAAGTGGTTTAAATTCTTTTTCTAAAAAAGAAAAAATTCCTTCGAAATTTAAACTCTCTTCGTTTTGGAACGCTTTCATAATTACATCAATTGTTGTCATATTATATCCTTTCTGGTGCCTCTACTTTTAATAGATCCAATCCTTTTTTTAATACTGCTTGTGTTGCTTTTACTAATAAAATTAATTTTAGTTCTTCTTCTGAATCAATTATCTTTGAATTAGAATAAAAAGAATTAAAACTTTTAGCTAAAGTAATTAAATATTGACTTAATAAATGAATTTTAAAATTTTCTGCAATTTTTTCAATTAAAATTGGAAATTCCTTTAAAACATTAACTAATTTCATTTCAAATTTGTCATCAAAAGGTTTTCTAATTAATTTTACATCTAAAGTTACTTTTGTTTTTTCTAAAATTGAATTTGTTCTTGCATATGCATATTGTATTATAAAAGCTCCATTACTTAAATTTTTTTCTGCAATTAAGTCAATTTCTAAATCTAATTTTGAACTTGAAGAATGATCAACTAAGAAAAACCTTGCATTATCCACACCAATCAATTCTATCAAATCCTCTAATGAAATAGCAGTTCCTTTTCTTTTTGACATAACAAATTCGGTTCCATTTTTCCTTAATTTTACCATTTCTAAAATTAGAACATTTAAAGTGTCTTTACTAAAACCAAATTGTTCAAGAGCTATTTGCATTCTTTTTACATATCCAATATGATCAGCACCAAAAAAATCTATTAAGTAATCAACGTTTTCACTTCTTGTTTTTTTAACATAGTGATATGCTAAATCAGGAGCAAAATAAGTATAAGTTCCATCATTTTTAATTAAAACACGATCCTTATCATCGCCATAATCAGTTGTTTTTAATCAAAGAGCACCATCTTGTTCATAAGTATTTTTCAATTTTTTTAAAGATTTTTCTATTAATGGATAAATAGATTTTTCAGAAGTATAAAGATCAAATTCAACTCTAAAAGTTTTTAAATCTAACTTAATTTTTTCAAGAGCTATTTTTACTCCTTCATCCTTAAAAAAATTTTCAACTTCTAATGAATAATCAACATTTTTAAATTTCTCTTGATATTTTTTGTGAAAAATTTTTGCAAAATATTTAATATCTTCACCGTGATATGAATCTTCTGGCAAATTTAAAGTTTTGTTTCCTAAAATTTGTTGATATCTTATATAAAGCGCATAAGCAAGAATGCTTATTTGATTTCCTGCATCATTAACATAATATTCTCGAATTACTTTATTATTTGCAAACTCTAAAATATTTGCCAAAGTATCGCCAATTGCTGCGCCTCTTGCATGTCCAATATGTAAAAAACCTGTTGGATTTGCACTAACATATTCAAGATTATAAGTGTAAGTTTTTTCTAGTTCAATTAAAAAATCATTTTTGCTAAATTTTTCTAATAAATAAACATAAAATTTGTGATCTAGAAAAAAATTTATAAATCCTGGTTTAACAATTTCTATTTTTTCAATTAAAAATTTTTCCTTGTTAATTTTTTCAACAATCATTTGAGCAATTTCTAAAGGGTTTTTCCCTAAATCTTTTTGCAAAACCATTGCAATATTTGAAGAAAAATCTCCAAAATCTTTTGCATCTGTCAGAATAACTTTTCTACTAATGTTTAATTTTAATAAAGCATCTTCAAGTGCTTCTTTAATCAAAAGTTTCATAATATACATTATAAACTAAAGGGTTTTTCTTTTTAATTAATATAAAAATAAAAAAATTTTCTATTATAATTAAATAAAATATGGCGTATGTGGTGAAGCGGTTAACACAGCGGTTTGTGGAACCGTCATGCGCGGGTTCGAACCCCGTCATACGCCCCATTTTTTTTATGCTTTTTTAAGTCCAAAAAGTTTTTCTGTTGTTTTAAATTTAATTTTTGCAACATTGTACAGCTCTTCAAAACCATTTTTCTCAACAAATTTTAATGTGAAATTTTCTACAATTGAATTTGTTCCTAATGGAAAAATTGAATTGTATTTTATATTTTGTTCTTCCATTTTTTCCAACAAATAATTTCTTGCTAAAATTGATGCACAAGCAACTGATAATGATAAAGATTCAGCTTTTTGAATTATTTTTTTTTCACTTTTAATATTTTGCAACATAAATTTTTTGTTATTAACAAGTTTTTCTATATATTTATCGATATTTTTTTCATCTGAAAAAGCATCGATGATTACATAATCTATGTTTTGGTGCTTTTGCTCTAAAAAATTGATGCTTTTCAAATGCAAGAACATTTTTATTTCATGAGCATTGAAAAATTTGTTCAAATTATTATAGCCTTTTTGGGAAAAATAATTAATAGAATGACTAACAAGTTTTTTTAATTCTTTTGCTATTTCTTTAATTTTTTTATCAGTTAGCAATTTTGAATCCTTTATATCTAATTTATTGATTTTCGAAATATTTTCAGGATTTAAAAACACTGCACAAGCAACAATAGGACTTAAATAATCTCCTACACCTGTTTCATCACTTCCAATTGTTACATATTCATTGAAATTCATAATTAAAAAATTGTTGGTTCAATTATTTTTTTTCTAACTTTATCAGATTTTTCAATTTCTTCTTCAGCATTTTCTAGAAAGTAATTAATATATGCTCCAACAGCTCCTTCATCGTTTCTTAAAGTTGAAATAACTGTAGAAGTTTTTTTCACTTCTTCTTCACTATTTGCCATTGCTACTGCAATATGAGTTGTTCTAAACATACTTAAATCGTTGAGTCCATCACCAAAACTTATAGTATTTTTTAACTCAATATCATAATATCTTATCAATAAAGATATAACTTTTGATTTTTTCACACCTACATCTACTATATCCAAAACTGGAGTTAAACCTTCTCCTTTAGATCAATAACTAAATTCCCCTAAATCACCAAATTTTCTATCTAAATATCTTTTCAATCTTGCAGCATCAACGCCTTCTCTTATATCAATAATAACACCAGTAGGTTTTAAAGGTAATTTTGTTAAGTCAAGACCAACTGCAAATTTTACAGCAGTATCAAAACCAAAAACTCTTTCTAAGTTTTCGTCTCTTTTATCCAATTGGACTCACCCCGGACCTTCGAAAGCAATATTGGAAATACTTTCTTTGACTCTTTTATCCCCTAAGATATAAAGCATTTCATTTAAATTTACATGCGAAATATATTGTTGAAAATATTCATCTTTTGGGTTGTGAATATGTGCTCCATTGTAATTTCCAACAATTGTTCTTAGTCCGAGTCTTTCATATGTTGGTTGGGTACTTCTTCAAGGTCTTCCTGTAATAATTGTTACTATGTGGCCTTCTTGTATTGCTCTTTTAATAGCTTTTTCTGTAATAGGATGGATATCATTTGTCAAACTATTGGATAAAACAGTTCCATCTAAATCAATTGCAAAAAGATATTTTTTTGAATTTGTGCTCATTAAACTCCTTAAATTGTATATATATTTTACAATATAAAATAATTAATTTATATAATAGAATAATGATTAATATTGTCTTATTTCAACCTGAAATACCACCAAATACAGGTAATATCATTAGAACTTGCAAAGCAACGCAAGCAAAACTGCATATTATCAAACCAATTGCTTTTGATCTTGATCCAAAATATTTAAAACGTTCTGCAGCTGGTTGAATTTTAGAAGATATTGAGCATGAAGTTTATGAAACATATGATGATTTTTTAAAAAAACATAGTGAAAAGAGCATTTACTATCTAACAAGATATGGAAAAATTAATTATAGTGATGTAAATTTTAAAAAATATCAAAATAATGATGATTTATTTGTCATGTTTGGAACAGAATCAACAGGAATACCAAAAAAAATTTTAAAAAATAATCTAGAAAATTGCTTAAGAATTCCAATGGATAAAGACATGAGAAGTTTGAATTTAGCAAATACAGTTTTTTTAATTGCATATGAAATTCAGAGGCAATGAAATTTTGAAAAATTATCTAAATATGAAGTACAAAAAGGGCAAGATTTTTTATTAAATGACTAATGCAAAATTAAAATATTTGAAAAAATTAAAAAATAAAAATTTTCGTGATCAAGAAAACTTTTTCATTATTGAAGGATTTCATTTAGTAGAAGAAGCATTAAAAAAAGATATAGTGGTAGAAATTTATGCTTCAGTAGAGTTTAAAAATGCTATTAAAGTTTCTCAAAGCATTATTGATTCGATAAGTAGTAACAAAACTAGTCAACCGATTATTGCGATTTGTAAAAAAATGAATGTAAATTATGAAGTTAAATCTAAACGAATTTTAGTTCTTGAAAATATAAATGATCCAGGTAATTTGGGCACTCTTGTTAGAAGTGCTTTTGCTTTTGGTTTTAATGATGTAATTGTTGAAGGTGTCGATATTTACAATCATAAATTTTTACAAGCTTCTCAAGGCGCATTTTTTTATGTAAATTTAATTAAAGTCAAAAATGCAGTGGATTTTTTAAAATCTTTACATAATTATCAAATATATGTTACTACTCTTCGTTCTGATGCTTTTGAATATGATGCAGTTGAAAATCCAAAATGATTAGCGCTTGTTTTAGGAAATGAAGCAAATGGAATTAGCTTAGAAATGGAGAAATTAGCATCAAAGCTTATTTATATTAAAACAAATTTTGAAAGTTTAAATGTAGCATCTGCAGGAGCAATTTTACTTAATCACTTTAAAAACCTTAATTAAAAAAGCATTAAGATATAATAACAATATGTTTCAATGATTTCCTGGCCACATGGCAAAAGCTTTAAGACAAATCAAAGAAAAAGAGAAATTTGTTGATTTTTTTATTATTGTTTTAGATTCAAGAGCACCTATTAGTACTTATAATAAAGAATTTGATAAAATTAGTCCTAAAAAACCAAGACTTTTTATTATTAATAAAATTGATTATGGCGATGTTAAAAAGTACCAAAAATTGGAAAGATATTTTAGAACTGAAAATTCCGATGTTTTGTTTACAAATCTGAAAAAGCAGAATACAAGATCGATTATTATCAAAAGTGTTGATAAACTTCTATTTAAAAAAACAGAATATGATAAAAAAAGAGGCCTTTTAAATCCTTTTACTGTTGGTATGATTTTAGGGTTACCAAACACAGGTAAGAGCACACTAATTAATTTACTAGCAAATAAATCCAAAACAAAAGTTGCTAATACGCCAGGAGTAACAAGAGGTCAACAATTAGTAATTACTGAGAGATTTAAATTATTTGATACTCCAGGAATCTTATTTCCGAAAATTGAATATGAATTAGATGCAATAAAAATTGCAATGATTGGTTCTATAAAATGAGAAATTATTAATCAAAAGGAATTATTTTTTGGATCTTATAAATTACTTAGTGAATATTATCCAGAAGAAATAGAAAAACTAGGTCTCCAACCTAGTTTTGATGATAATCAAATTTTTATTTCACTTGAACAAATTGGAAAAAAACATAATTTTTATTTAAAAGACAAACAAATTGATGAAAATAGGACCATTATTTTTTTCAATAATTATGTAAAAAACTTGAAAAATGTTACTTATGATAGGTTATAAATAAAAGTCTTATGCTAGTTTTTTCGACTTTTTAGAAAACTTAAGAACAGATTCTTCTTTTTTTATTAACTTTTTAATATTAGGAATATGTGTAAACAAAATAATAAGAGCTGCTAAAAATAAGAATAGAGAAGATAAATATCATGCACCTTGAAATGATTCTCTTACAGGTTGATAAAAATCTGAATAACCTACATAAGCAATAATTGATGAATTCATTCAGGGTATAATCATAAAAATTACTAGAATGAATGGTGTAATAAAAGAGCCTAGAGAAACAATTTTTCATCTAAAAATCATTGCAAAAAATATAATTCCACCTATTATTGCAAGAATTATATTTAAAGAAGCGATCATTCCTAAATTTGTAGCAGCGCCTTTCCCGCCTTTAAATTTGAAGTAGATTGGGAAAACATGCCCAATAATTACAAAAAGAACAACTAATTGAGTAATAACAGCTCCAAAAAAAGGGACAAAATCTCTTAGAATTGCTGAAATTATAGCAAATCAAAAAGATTTTGAAACATCTAAAAAAAATACTAAAAAACCTATTTTAAAACCAAAATTTCTTGCCATGTTAGTGGCTCCTGCATTTTTTGAACCCTTTTCTCTAATGTCTGATTTTTTAAAAATTTTAGAAACAATGATAGAAAAATTTATTGAACCAATAAAATAAGCTACTAATATTAGCAAAATATTTGAACCAAAAATAACCTCTAAAGACATAAATTAAACTTTCTCTTTAATGTGTTCTAAAACCACTTCTCTTAGTTTATCATCATCTAAAGCATAATCAATTGTAGCTTTTACAAATCCTTCAATATTACCTATATCGTATCTTGTCCCTGAGAATTGGTAAGCATAAATATCTTCTTCTTTTAATAATTTTGAAAAGGCATCTATAACATCTATTTCATTACTTGTTTTTGAAGGTTTTAGATTTGTCAAAATATCAATTATTCTTGGAGTAAAAATATATCTTCCAAGAATCGCTTTATTGGAAGGAGCATTTTCAATTTTCGGTTTTTCAACTGCTCCTATAATTTTAAAGCTTTTATCTTTAGGATCGTATCCTTTAAAAGGAACAACAACACCATATTTATTTAAATCCCTTTCTTCAACTGCTTGTACACCTAAAATCGAAGCTTGCTTATCATCAAATTCTCTAATAAGTTGTTTTATTGCTGGTTCTTTTGATTTAATTAGATCATCCCCTAAAATTACTGCGAATGGTTCATCATCAATCCATTGTGCTCCCACTGCTATTGCATGTCCTAAACCAAGTTGTTTTTCTTGGTAAACAATTCTAATTTTTGCATTAATATTAGTTGTTTTTAATGATTTAAGAAGGTCTCATTTTTTGTTTTTAAATAATTCTAACTCTAAATCGTGATTGACTTCAAAATATCTTTTTAGTTCTTGCTTTCTACTAGAAATAACCAAAATAATCTCTTCAATTCCTGCTTCAAATGCTTCCTCAATTAAAATTTCAATTGCTGGTTTTTTTAAAATTGGTAGTAGTTCTTTGTGGATTACTTTTGTTATTGGTAAAAATCTTGTACCTCATCCTGCTGCTGGGATAATTGCTTTTCTTACTTTTTTATTCATATAATAAATGATAACTTATTTTACTTAAAAACTATTATTTTGACAAATGGAGAAATTTAATTATTAATTTTATTAAATAAATCTTCTTTATTTTTATAATATTTAAATTTTTCAGCATCATATTTTTCGACTATTTGTTTGATTTCTTTTTCTGATAAAGGTTTTTTAAAAAGATTGATAATTTTATTTGTATATTTAAATATGAATTTCAAAAATAAAATTGACCAAACTGGATTAAGTATTGTTTTGACTCAAAATCAAAAATTATCATCGTAAATTAGATATTTAAAAAGAGATTTGTCATCAAACTTATCGATAAATTCATAAACAATTTTTTTCAAATTTAAATATTTCTTTATAAAAATTATTCTAGAAAAAAACAATAAAATAATTAAACCCAAAATTACAATTGAAAAAATTGATATGATGTCGTTTCTATTCAATAATAAAAACAAAATTAATATGATTAATTCAGTTAAAACAAAAAATAATAATAGTATTAAGCAAAATGAATCCAGAAGGGCCAAATTTTTCAATTTTTTTGCAAAAAATAAATCCTTTTTTGTGGAAATTAGTTTTGGGTAGTTAAAATTTTCACCTTCATCATCATTAGAATTAATGACTTTTATATTATTTAAATTCATATTTAAAAATTCTCTTGTAAAGTTTTTTTTGATTTATCCATTTTTGTTGTTTTAATTGTAGATTTCTTTTGCAAATTTTCTTCAAAGTATTTAATTAGTAAAAAATTAATGTAAGGTAATAAGAAAAATAAAATAATAAAAATGATAGTTGTGATCATTAATTGTAAATTTGTTAACTTGATACCAATAGTCCCAAAAGCTCCTTCAATATTAGGTAAAGTTGAAGCATCGATTATTAAAACAATAAATTGTGAAAAAATCGCCACTACAATTCCTATCATTGAAAAAATACTAATAAAGTAAAAAAGAACAGAATTTATTTTTTTTGTTTCGGTTGTTTTGTGTCTTTTTATTGCATAGAAAAAAATTACAAGTCCATAAACCAAGAAAAAAAATAATGTTGGAAAATTACTAATTGTTTCAATTATTGAATCAGAATTTAAAGTAATAGCTGGAATAAAAATTATTAACGATCAAAATGAATAAGAAAATAAATAAAAAAATGACATTGCTTTTTTTGGTCCAAATTTTTTTGTAAGAATTTTTGACCCAAATCATGTAAAAGAATATGTTGAATTTTCAGTTTCTCCAATAAAACCTGTAAACATTCCATTTATTACACCTAAAGCAGAAATAAAAATAAAGAAATTGACAAAAATTGCAATTCCATTACTAAATCCAATGGCCAAAGAATTTTGAATAAGTTTTTCTACAGTTCCTGAATTGTGCAAAATTGAAGCAATTGTTACTAGAATATAAATTATTGAAACAAAAACCATTCCAATTAAAACTACTTTTGTAACAGTTTTTTCTCCTCCTTTTACTTTGTGAGTAATTGTTGCTACAATTAAAAAAGCATCTAAAGTAAATAAAACAGAAGGAATTGCAAATAAAGCTCTTGAAAAATCAAATGCACCTTGATTAAATGCATTTGATCCACCAATATTATTAGTATTTGCAAATATCAACCCAACAATAATTGCGACAAAAAGAGGAATAAACTTTAAAATAGTTACAATATTTTGATGAATTCCAGCAATTCAAATTGAAATTTTATTTAAAATAAAATAAATCATGGAAATAGAAATTCCGAAAATAACATGAATTCAAACACTAATATTTTCAAATCTGTTTGGTGCGATTAAATTTAAAAATTGGAAAAAAATTTGACTTGCGAAAATACCAAGGACAACGACAAAAATTGGGTAATAAAAAAATGCTAAGTTAAATCTTGTTAAATAAGCTAATTTTTTTCCAGAAAAAATTGATGCTCAATAAGAAAGTCCTCCTGATTTTTCTTTAGGTTTAGCAGTGCTAATTTCAACATAAGATAGCGCTGTAAAAATTGCAATAATTGCTCCTAAAATTCACGAAATTAATCACGCAATTCCATTACCCTTAACAATAGTAGAAATTGAATTATTTTTAAAAAATATTCCTATTCCTACCATTGTTCCAACAAGGATAGTTAAAGCTGTAAAAAACCCAATTTTTTTGATCATTTCTTAAATACCTTTCGTTTAAATTTAAAATCTTATTTATTTTTAATAAAAAAGAATTTTTTCTTACTTTTTAGCTGATTATTTTCTTCATTATTTGCAATAAAAATTTCTGAATTTTCAAATTCTTCTTTTTGTATTATAAAAGCATTTCTTTTTTCAAAAAATTTTATTAAGAAAAAATTTATTGTTGGTAGAAGAAAAAAAATAGATAAAAAAATAAAATTCATAATTATATAATCAATGTTCTTAATGGAATTGGTTTTAACAAAAACACCTAAACCTGCAGAATTAGAACCAAGTTCAATTGCATCTTGAATTCCTACAACATATTGTGCGAAAACAGTAATTGTAATTCCTATAATTGAAGTTCATGAAGCAATGTAAAATAAATATTTATTAACTTTTTTAGTCGAATCATATTCTTTTCTTTTTAAAAGATAAAGTAGAACTATTATTGCATAAATTCCAAAGAAAAATATTGTTACAAAATTAGTTGCTGCATCAAATAATTCATCTGAATTCATTATCAAAGCAGGTATTACAAAAATTAATCATCAAAAAACATAAGATATAGCCGTAAATGCCACTCCTGTTCAATAATTTCCAATTTTTTTAACTAAAAATTTAGCTCCAAATCAAGTTTGCAAATAAGAACCGTTTTCCATTTCAGTAACATAGGCTGAAGTTATTCCATTCACTACACCAATTCCTGAAATAAAAATAAACAAAAATAAAAAGATATTTATTGCTTTTGCAGCATCATTTGAAATAGCACTAGTAATTAAATCTCCTATGCTTTTTGCATTATGTAAAATTGAAGCTATTGTTAGTAAAATATAAATAATCGCTGAAAAGATCATTCCAATTATAACTACTTTTGAAATTGTTTTTGATCCTCCTTTTACTTTATTCGAAAGAGATCCAACAATTAAAAAAGCATCAAAAGCAAATAAAACAGATGGTAAAGATTTCAAGACATTTCCAAAATTAAAATTAGAATTTTGGAAAGCATTTCCTGCTTCAGAAGGATTTGTAGGAAAACTATTTCCAGCTTTATTTGCAAAAACTAAACCTATAATTATTGCTAAAATAATTGGAGCAAATTTCAATACTGTAACAATATTTTGATGAATTGCAACAATTTTTAAAGAAATTTTATTAATTACAATGTACAAAATAGATAAAAAAGTACCGAATAAAACGTGAATGTAAATAGGTGTTGTTAAAGCATTCGGATTAGAAGTTAAACTTATACCCGGTACTCCTGATCAAGATAAAAATAAAAAAAAGAATTCACTTATAAAAAAACCTAAAACTACAATAATAATAGGCAAGTTAAAAAAAGAAAAATTAAACCTTACAAAATAACCAAATTTACTTCCTCCAAATTTTGTAGCCCAATACGAAAGACCTGAAAATCTTTTTTTTGAAATTATAGAGCCAATTTCACTATAAGAAATTGCTGTAAACAAAGCAATAATCGCTCCTAAAATTCAAGCAAGTAATCATCCTACTCCATTATATTCAACTGCTGTTGCAACAGAACCATTTCTAAAGAAAATTCCTATTCCGACTACTGAACCCACAAGAACAGCTAAAGCAGATCAAAAACCGATTTTCTTTTGTAAAATTTGTATATTTTTTTTCATAACAAGTAATTATATAATTTTTTTAAACTTTTCAAAAAATAAAACAAGACTTAATAAGTCTTGTTTTATTTAAAATAATATTTTGATTATTATGCTTTTGGATCTTCTTCTTTTATCTCAGCATCAATTGAACCATCTTCATTTTGTTCGTTTTTAGAAGTTTCTTTTGAAGCTGCTTTTTGTGCAAAGGCTTTTGCCACTTCTTCAATTTGATCTAATTTTATTTTAAGTTCATCAATTTTATCTTGCAAAATTAAATCTTTAATGTTTGTAATTTCTTTTTCAGTTTGCTCTTTTTCTTTCGGATCTATTTTATCACCTTGATCTTTAATTGTTTTTTCTAATTGGTTAATTAAAGTTTCAGCTCTTACTGTTACATCAATTTTTTCTTTTTTCTTAGCATCTGCTTCTTTATTTTTTTCTGCATCATCGATCATTTTTTTGATTTCTTCTTCTGTTAAAGATGTTGAATTTTCAATTGTAATTGTTTGAATCTTGTTTGTTTTTTTATCAGTTGCACTAACTTTAATAATACCATTAACATCAATTGAGAAACTAACTTCAATTTGAGGAGTTCCTCTTGGTGCTTTTTCAATTCCACCTAAATTAAATTGACCTAATGATTTATTATCTGCAGCCATTTGTCTTTCACCTTGAACAACATTAATTGTAACTTCAGATTGATTATCTGCTGCTGTTGAAAAAATTTGAGATTTGGTTGTAGGAATAGTTGTATTTCTTTGAATTAAAGGAGTAGCAATCCCACCTTGTGTTTCGATTCCTAAAGTTAAAGGTGTAACGTCTAATAAAAGAACATCATTAATATCTCCAGAAAGAACAGCCCCTTGAATAGCAGCACCAATTGCTACTACTTCATCTGGATTAATACTATGATTTGGTTTTTTGTTCAACTCGTGTTGCAACATTTCTTGAACAGCAGGAATTCTTGTTGAACCCCCTACAAGTAAAACTTCATGTAAATCTTCTGATTTTAATTTTGCTTCTTTTAAAGCATCTCTAACAGGCTTTCTTGTTCTTTCAACTAAATGTTGAGTCATTTTTTCAAAATCACTTCTTTTTAATTCGACTTCAACATTAATAGGTCCTGAATCTGTTACTGCTAAAAAGGGTAAATTAATTGATGTTGTAGATGTTGTAGATAAATTAATTTTTGCTTTTTCTGCTTCTTCTTTTAATCTAGCCATTGCCATTTTATCTTTTGAAACATCATATTTATGTTCTAATTTAATTTTTCCGATTAATCATTTAACAATTTCATTGTCTCAATCATCCCCACCTAAAAAATTGTCTCCACTTGTACTTAGAACTTCAAAAGTTCCATTAGCTAATTCAAGAACAGAAACGTCAAAAGTTCCCCCTCCTAAATCGTAAACAAGAATTTTTTGCTCTTTATCTGTTTTATCTAGTCCAAAAGCTAAAGCTGCAGCAGTTGGTTCATTAATAATTCTTTCAACACTAAGTCCAGCAATTCTTCCGGCAGTTTTAGTTGCTTCTCTTTGCGCATTATTGAAATATGCAGGAACAGTTATAACTGCTTTTTTAATTTTTGATCCGATTTTTTTCTCTGCATAGTCTTTTAAATAAGAAAGAATCATTGCTGAAATCTCTTCAGGTTTATATTCTTTGTCATTTATCTTAACAGTTTCACTTGTACCCATTTTTCTTTTAATTGATGCGATTGTGTTTATGTTTGTTTCTAACTGTCTTTTTGCCACTTCTCCAACAATAATGTCATCATTTTTAAATGAAACAACTGATGGGGTTGTTCTTTTTCCATTAGGATTTTCTAAAACTCTTGGAGTTTTATCTTCTAAGATTGCAACAACTGAATTTGTTGTTCCTAAATCAATTCCTATAATTTTTTCTTTTGCCATTTTAATCCTTTCAATTTGACAAATTGATTGTCTTTTTAAAATTTATATGATCATTATAACAAAAAATTAGCACTCTATATAAAAAAGTGCTAATTTTTATTTCGAAACAATAACTGAAGCTGGTTTTAAAACTCTTTCATGAAATTGATAGCCTAGTGAGTTAATTTTCAAAATTCTATTTGGTGTTCCTTCTTCTCTTAATTCAACTGCATTGTGAACTTCAGGGTTAAAGGTGTCTCCTATTTCTGGTCTTATAATTATTAGTCCATAAGATTCTAAAATATTTATTGTTTGATTTAAAAGCATTTCAAAACCTTGCACATATGACTTAATGGAAGAATTTTCCTGTTTTGAACCAGCATCAATTGCCAATCTAAAATTATTTAAAGGATTTATAATATTTTCAAATAATTTTTGAAATGAAAATTTTTTCTTCTCTTCAAATTCATTTTCCAAAAATGATTTTAATTCTAGTTTATATTTATCCAATTCTTCTTGTGCTTTTTTTGCAAAAGATTTTGCTTTTTCATTAAAATCATCAATGTTTTTTTTGTTCTCAAGAGTTAAATCAAAAACTTTTTTTTCTAAATTAATTATTAAATCATTTTTATCTTCAATTTGTTTATTTAAAATTTCTAAATTATCACTTGATTTATTTTTTTCTGAAAAATCTCTTTGAACATTGATAGCATCAATAATTAGATTTTTACTTTGTAAATTTTTATCTGAACTCGCTTCTCTTTTTTGAATTTGAATTGAAAATTCTACTTCCTTACCAGATAATTTTTTATCAAAATAAAAATCACTAAATTTATAATTGATTATCAACTTATCACTAAAAGGTATAGTTAAAAAATGAAAATCAAAATTTGGTAAAAAAGTATTTTCTCCTAAAGTGAGAAAAATATTTTTTTTACTTCATTCTAAATTATCTTTAGTAACTTTTGCTGTATAATCAAATGTTATTTTGTCTCCAAAATTAAAAAAATCTGTTTGTCTTTCTTTCATAAGTTTAATTATAAATAAATATTAATTGTTTTTTTTAGAAAATTTTGGTTTTATGAAACTTTCCAAAAGAGCTATAGCAGATTTAGCGCTTATATAATCCATTCTATTTGAACCAATTACTGAAATTTCTTTTGTAGTATTATTAACAAAAATTTTTTTGGAAATCAAACTTATGTTGCTATTTCTAACATCAATTTTTAAAGTTTCATCTTCTTCTACTTTGCTTTCTATCATATTTCAAATACTATTATTTTCAATTAAATCTAAAATTTGAGTTAAATGTAATCGATCGATTCCTTCTTGTTTTATTATATTTGATTTCCCATAAACATGGTTTTTGTTTTCAAATTCAAAAACATTTCCAATAAAGGATTGCAAAATTGTCTCGTAATTTTTAATGTATTTAGACAAAATAGGTTTCAAAGCAAGAGCTTTTTCTCTTAAGTTAATTAAAGATGTGTTAATAAGTCTTTCTTTAAATAATCTAATTGCTATTCTTACATCTTCTAATTTTATGTCTTGGAAATTAGTTAAATCAATTGTTTTATTTGCAACTTGACCAGTTGATGTAACAAGAATTATTGTTGCTGAATAATTGTTTAATTCTATAAGTTGAATTGATTTTAATACTTCTGTATTTACATTTGAAGATGTAACCAAGGTAAGTCCTATTATTTCATTAATTGCTTTTGCAGCTTCATCAAGAGTAACGTCTATCGAAAGATATCTTTTTGAAAAAATTTCTTTTAATTTACTTTCTAGTAGTTCATTGGTTTTTGATTTAGAATGTTCAGCAAAAAATTTATATCCAGAAATAGAAGGAATTCTGCCACTAGAAGTATGAGTTTTTTCCAAAAAACCTTCATTTTCTAAATCTGCCATGATATTTCTTATTGTTGCACTAGAAACAGCTAATTTATATTCTGAAATCAATTGTTTGCTACTAACAGGTTGCCCACTTTTTATATATAAATCTATTATTTTTAATAAAATTTCATCACGTTTTTCTTTCATATACACATTATAAATTATCTAAAAATAAAAAAAGAAAAAATAGCTAAGAGCTATTTTAAATTAGTAATTTGATTTCTTTTTACATAGTAATCAGAGGGACTTATTTGTCCTGATTTATACATAAATTCTAGTGTATACAATTGCTTTTGAATCATCATTTGTTTTGTTCTTTGATCAGAGTAAAAAGGATGAGAAATTCTTTGACCTGTTTTTGGATTAACAAAAGGATTAAAGTTATTAGTTTGAAGACCTTGAGGAGGAAACCCTTTATAAATTTCATGAATTTTAGGAATTGTGTTTGTATTTGTATTTTTTGCTTTTATCAAATTTGGATGTTTTCAAATAAACTGTGTGTTTTTGTTGGAAACATTTTGATTTTGGTTATTTGCATAATAATTTCTATATTCTTGATTTTTAGCAAATGTATCCATATATTCAGTCCCAAAACTTTGAGTAGCTGCATCAGGATTTGGCTGAGCATATAAATATGAATATGTGTCTTCTTGTTGGGTATTTGTATTAAAAGAATTTGTATTTTCAAATTGATTTGTGTTAAATGTTTGTGTTCTTCAATTTTGATTAAATGATTGAGGTTCCACTAAATCATCTTGGTAAAATGCATCTTCATAATTTGACTCTAAAGTGTTAGTGTTTGATTGATTATTTTCAAAAAAAGTATTTACATTATTTGTTCTAAAGATTTGTTCATCTTCATTCACATATTCAATTGGTTCCACAACATAAGATTGATTTTTATTTTCATTGAAAATAAGCTCTTCATCACTAAAAGGTAAATCAGAATTATTATTATTTTTGTAAGTAAAATCAATTCTATCTTTACTTTCTAATGAATCCTTTATAAATAAATAATTTCTCATTAAATAAGATCTTTTTAATTTTTTAAATACTCAAGGAAAAATAAAAGTTCAATATCTAAAATTAATGTTATTAGGATTTAATAAGTTTTTTCTGAAAAAATCAATTGAACCAACTAAAAACATAGAACTTAAAATGAATAAATTCAAGAAAAAAGTAAAAAAAACAATAAACAAAATTGAAGACATTACATCCGGAAAAGGTCTTGTAATGTTAAATAAAAATACATTAAGTCCAGTTGTTGGAAAAAGATAAAATCAATAAAGAATTGTTCCAACAAAAGTGCTTATTAATCCAAAAATAGAAATCCATAGAAAAATTGATGTGGCTTTTAAAAATTTAAATATTTTCATAATAAACATTATATATTAATTTAAATATTAATTTTTAAGAATATGAAATTTGATTTTTTATATTTAATAAAACTTTTAAATTTGGTAAAATAATTGATTATATATGAAAGATAAATCTAGTAAAAACAAAAACATAATAAGGACTATTTTACTTGACTCTAATGAGGAAAAATTTTATAAAATTCAAAACCAAGTAGATATTTTCTTAAATAATTTGAATTTTAAATCAAAAGCTAACCATTTGATTTGGATTTTAACTTCAACGCTAATTTTTTTATTAAACATTGTTTTGCTTGGTCTTGCATCTTTTACATTAGGGGTAATTCTAAATGATTCAAATATTGGAAATAGTTTGGAACTTATTTTATCGGCATTAGTTGTATTTTTTACAATTTTTCTATTTATATTGTTAACTGTATTAGCAATTTATAAATCTAAATCTAGATTTCAAAAATTTAAAAAAGCTTATCAAGAATTGGAATATCTTTTAATAAAATCTAAAATGGATATTGAAAATTATAATTACGAAAAAATTACTATTTTACTTGAAAATATTAATGATATATATTTGAAAAAACCAAAAAATGCAAAAACATTGAAAGTTTTAAAATCGATTTTTATTAATGAAAGTTCAGAGGATGAAGATGATTAATCAATCTAATAAAGAATCAAAAATTTTATCTTCAAAAGAAGATGTAAGGTCATTTACTAAAAAATACATAAGCAAAACCTTTCGAATCTACTCTTCTTTTAGATTTTTATATTACTTGTTGAATTTTATTATAATTGCATTGACATTTAATGTTGTAATTATAAGTACATTAAATATTGCTAAATTAGCATTCCAAGATCCTGCAGGAGGACCAAGTAATGTGTTTGTTTTTACAAACTCAATAATTTCTAGTGTTAGTGCATTTTTATCAAGCATTGTCAATTTTTTTGTTGTAAAAGATACATATAAAAAAAATTGAAAAATTCATAAGCAATTAAAATTTGAAAAAATGGAATTTGAATTAAGAGCAGGTAAATATACAAAAAATACTAAAGAAAATGAAATTATTTTATTTGAAACTGTATGTTTGATCCTTGAACAAGCAAATAGATTAAGAGAATATGAAAAATCTTTAGAAATCATAAAAATTAATAAGGAAATATAAAATGAGACATAGAAAAAAAGAAGAAGAATTTAGAAATTTTTTAACAAATGACATTGGTCAATATTCAAGAAAAGAATTAATTAATCAAATAAAAGAGCAATACAAAACTTTTAAAAAAAGATATGTTGTTGGCTATGGTATTTTTCTAACTTTAAATATTGCTATTTTTGCAATTAGTTCTATGTTAGTTGTACTAAATTTGTTTGCAATTAGACTTAATAATAATCAGTTATCAAGACCTTTTTTCATAGCAATTGCCTTTATAACAGGTTCAATTGCATTTTTTAGTAGTTTGAATGCTTTTTTTGAATTTAAAAACCTTCATAAAGATTTAAATGATAGAATAAAAATGATCAATGAAGAAATGGACGAATTTAAAAAGTCACAAACTAAATATGCAAAAGATGATATTCAATTTTTAAAATTATTCGAAAAAATTGATGAAGCAATTCGGAAATAATAATAGTTTTTACAAAAATTCTTTTTTTAAGTTATTTAAATTTGAAGGAGAATTATGTTAGAAATATTAATAAATAATAAAGATATTTATACCATAAAATATTTGTCTGAAAGCATAGAAATAGGTAAGGACGATATATTAAATGAAGAAGAAATCATAAATTTCTTAGTTAAAATCACAAAAATGAATGGTGATAAATATCTCGAAATAAAAGAAAAAAATGTCGAAATAGAAGACAATGTTTACATAAATATTTACAATTTATTTGAAAATTTTGTGAATAATTATAATGAGCATTTTAAATTTAATAAAAAAAGTGATAGATAACTATCACTTTTTTTATCTTAGAAGAATTTCTTCTGTCAAGTTATTAACAATTGTTTGATATTCTTCTTTAGAATTTAGCAAATTATTTTGCAATTGAGTGGTTTTGTTGGTATGTCCTGTTTTTTCAACAAAAAATGCAAAAATAGAAATTTGAGTGTATCTATCCATTGCATATCTATCATCGAAATAAGTTACAATAATTTCTTTTTCATGCCCTAAAATTTCTTTTAATCTATTTTCAATTTTTTCTTTATGTTTATCTTCTAAAAAAATACCTTTAATGTTAACTAATAACAATTTTGAATATTCAAAAGATGATTTAAAGATTGGGTTTATAAGAACTTTTCTTAATGAATCCTCTAACCTGTTTTCTGTTTTTCTACTTATTGCTAGAGATGATAAAATAAGATTTGAATTTATTTCATTTGTGAAAATTTGATATTTTAACTTTTTAAATAAATAAGGATTCTCTACTACTCTTAAAAATGGGCTTATTAAAGAATCTACAAGTTTAATGAAATTTTTTGAAATAAATTCTTTTAAATTACTAATTTTCAGATTTTGAAATGATGCTAAAATGTCTCTTTCCTCAATAATAATCATTTGAGATCTAGTTTGCTTTTTTAAAAGTTTTATTGAACTGTTAAGGACTTTTTCAGATTTTTTACTATGATTAGAAGTCCTCAATACAAAATTAAAACTTAAGATATCTAAAGGTTTAAAAATAAATTGATTTAAAGCCGTCAAATAATTTATTTGAGCAATGTCATTGGATTTTGAAATAATAATTGAAATATCAACTTCTTTCAAGTAATCTTTTAGTTTATCTGAATTAAGTTTAAAAAACTTTTTTGAATTTAAAACTTTTTTATCTTTTTTTAATCATGTTAAAAAAAGTTCATTTATTCCTTTTTGCATTAAAGCTTCATCAGTATTGTTTGAACCAATTCTTGAATATTTAATATATTCTTTTATTTCTGCATCTAAGTCATAAGCTTGTAAAGTTTCATCATCACCTAAATGAAAAAGAACAATATTTGGATAATAATTTTCCTTATTTTCGAAATTTCAATTTTTTGTCATATTTTATTTTCCTTTTAATTTTCTTCTTCTAATAATTATTAGTGATAAAACACCTAAACCTAGAGTAAGAATTGTTGCAACTGAAGCTGCTGTAATAATTGCAATTTGTGCTCCAGGATTTGATTGTTCAATTAAACCTGAAACAATTTGATTTATTTCAATAATTGCTCCTGAAGGTACATCTAAAGCAAAATCATTATTAAATTGTGGATCTAATTGCAATCTAATTATAATAGTTTCTCCATTTGATAAATTAGTAGATGTTGAATTTGGGAAAATTTGAATTTCTTCTCCATTTTCGCCTCTTTTGAAATACGTAATAATTGTTTTTTCTGGAATATTTAAATTAGATGTATTTGCTTCAAAAGATCCTATTTGATTTTGTCCTATAAAAGAAATTGAAATAGCATTTAAATTAAAATCATTAGGAATACTTAAAGATTCTTTTAATCCTGAAACTAAAAATCCTTCAGTTAAATCAATTCTTCTTGGGACTCCATTTATTAATCTTGTAAAAAATAGGCCTGGTTTATCTATTCTTAATTTTGAAACTTGAGGAGTTCCAAAAGGACTTGCAATAGCATTATTATATGTTGTTGTAATAATTCCGCCATTTTCATTGTTCTTTAAAGCAAGTATTCATTGAACAATATCTCCATTTTTTAATGAAATCGGTTTTTCATTTCTTTCGAAACTAATAACTTCATATTCAGGACCAAAAGTTCCATCTTGATTAGCTTTTGGTCTAAAAATTGAATAATTTCATTGTAAATTTGAATTTCTATTAACAGGATCTTTAAGAGCATTGAATGGATCTTGAGGATCATTTGATAAAACTTCAAAACTTCCTCTTCCACTTACAGGAGAATTGTTATTGATGTTGAAACCAGTTCTTAAGAATTTAAATGCTTCTAATCCTGGATCAACTTCAAGACCTGAAATTGTGAAAGTTTCTCTTAAATTAGGTTTTTCTAAATAACTAATAGCAAAGAAATTTGAATTCAATGGGATTATTTGAATTGTTACTAAATCACCATTTTCAAGATTTGTTGGAAAATCAATTCTTCCATTTTGGACACTAAAAATTGTTTGTTTTTGTTCTCCATTTATTGTTTTTGTAAGAATTATTTCAATGCTTAAAAGATTTTGAGATAAATTATTAATTAAATTATTCGAGTCTATTTGCACACCATTTCTATTAACAACTAAATTTGCAAAAGTTGAAATTCCACTAATAGGAGGTAAATTTAAAGGAGATGTGCTATGAACAATTTGAGGCATTAAAACTTCGAATTGTGAAATTCCATTTATTTGATTTTTAATTTCACCGCTTGGAACTTTGAATTCTTGAATTTGAGATAAAAGATCTAAAATTGTTGTATTTTCAGTATTAATAAAGCCACTAAATCCATCTAAAGCTATAAATTGATATGAAATAGTTGCTTCTGCATAAATATTAAATAGTTCAAAATTTGCCAATGATCTATTTTGAGCAAAACTAATTTGACCATCTGGATTTCTTGTAAGTTGGAAAAATAAATCTTCATTTACATTAATTGCTCTTTGCAATGGAGGAAGTGGCACACCTTGAGAATTTACTCAATAAGTAATTCCTGCTTCTGATCCTTGATCATTAATGAGTTTTAATTCTTTGTCACCATTAGAAGGGATTCCGATTTGAGTTTTTACAACAAAAGCTCCATTGATTTTCAACAATGTATTTAAAACATCTTGTGTTGGTGGATTTGAATTTGTAAAAATTACTTCTTGTCCTGTATTTGTTAAATAAGTAAAATTGTTAAAAATTCTTATTCCAACACCTCTAAAGTTTTCATTTTGATCAACATTTAATATTAAATTATTTATAAATGATGTCCCGCTAAACGGAATAGTTCCTGTAACATTTTCAAAATCTACAAAATCTCAATTTAATGGAGATCTTACTAAGTCAATTGCTAAATTTGTAACTAAGACTTCAGTAATAATAGATGAATTTGAAACTTCTAAAGAATTTGCTTTTGGATTATTTTGATCAATTCCTACTCTTATATAAACAAATTGACCTGATTTTAAATTTGAAGGAATTTCTTGAGTAAAAAATGAACTTGAAGTGCTTAATCTTAAATTAGCAATTTCTTGAGGGCTTAATCTTGAGTTTGAAACAAAATATTGGAATGCTAAAAATTCAGCATCATTTAAATCCAATTCATTAAAGAATTCTTTTGGATTACTAATTATTGATCCACCATTAGTTAATGCTAAAGTTGAATTACCTTGAATTGTAAATGTTTCATTTGGATTTGCAACTATTTGAGAAGCAAAATTTGATAATTGATTTGCGAAAATTGTATCTACAACACTTTTTAAATCGATTCTAAATGGATTAATTGGATCTACAGAAACTTTAATTCTAAATTGGATTCCTTGATTTACATCCAATAAATTTCCTTCATTTAAAATTCTATATGTATTTGCAACATCAGCACTAGTTGGATTCGGAACAAAACGAATGAATAAAGGCAATTCTTCAGGGATTGTATTTCCTAAATCAAGAGGAAAATTTGTTATGTTTTCAAGAACTAAAGGATTATTAGATCTATAAATTAATCTTCCTTCTTCAAATGAAGGGATTCCTTCTCCAGCAGTATTTGTAATATAAATACTAAAAGGAGTTTGAAGTGAAATTGAAGTATATCTATCTAAGATACTTTTCATTGCTTCTCTAGAAAGGCCATCAAAATTTAGAGAATAATTATTGTGAGTTCCTGATAATATCACTTTTTTAAATAATGATAGTGGTGATGAATCTAAATTAATTAATCCACTGAAACTATTTTGTTGTATTAAAGAAATATTTGTTTGTGATTGCAAATCATCAATAGGCGAGTCATTCATACCAACAATAAATGATGAATTATTAATTGCATATTTAATTTTGATTTGACTTTTTAAAATAATGAATTCACTTTCAGAAACTCTTCCTTTTAATCTACTTAATTCATTGATGAAATTTTCCTTGTTGAATCATTGATTACTTGTAGGATTTTCAAAATATGAATATTGAATTACAATGTTATTTGCTAAATTTTTATTTATAGGATTTAGATTTTCAATCAATGATCTAATTTCATTAATGTTCTCAGTAATTATTAAATTATTTAATGTGCCACTGAATGAAATATTAGCAATATTTTGTAATTGTGTAACCGGAGGAACATTTACAATTGTTTTAACATTTGTTGTGTCTAATTTAACTGGACTTGTAAATGTTACAATATCTGAAGTAGGCGAAAAAGAAAATACATAATTAATTCTAACTATACTATTTGAAACTAATCTTACAAAATAATTATTTGTAAGAACAATTGAAGATAAAGGTGTTTTTTGTCATGGACCTTCTGCAAATTGAGAAAATTCTAATTCTAAGCCAGGGAACAAGAAATCAACTGGATCATTTGGAATATTTTCAAATAATTCAGGATTTGCTTGTAGTAATGATGGAACATTTGCAAAAAATGGAGAATTAGTTGTTCCACCTAAAGTAATATTTTGCAGCTGTTCAAAGTATTTTGTAATATCTGCAAATACTGCAAAACTTGAATTACCATTGTCAATAGAAGGAACATATAAAATTGAACTTGAATCTAAAATTTGTTCTCCTTCATTGTTTTGATTGCCAGAAAATGCTCATCTCATGTAAATTAAATTACCATGTAAGATATTTTTAGGATAATTTGCTAAAGCTGCTTCAAATTCTCTATGTTTGTATCAAATTTGACCAGGAATCAATTCTACAACTTTATTATTTGCAATATTAGAAGGATTTCCTCCAATTGAAAATTCTACAGTTAATTTATCTCTTGAAAGAGCAGGAGCAAGCGCTAGTGCTTCATTGATGTTTATGTTAATGTTTTTTGTATTCCCTGTAATTCTAACAAATCTTAAATGGGCGCTATTTGTTTCGACAGAAATAGGAATTATTGGTTGTAATAAAATTGGTGTACCAAAAGTACCTACATGTACTTGAGTTGTAATTGGTTCTTCAACAGTTGGAACAATACCTTTTACATTTTCTGCTACAAAACGCATTCATAAAATAGGCTTATTATTTATGTCTGTTTGTAATGAACTAATTAAACTATTAGATCAAACAATAGGAATTTCAGCTGAAGAATTTGAGGTTCCGAATTGAGCAATGATTCCATATCTTGAAGATAAAAGATTCAATATTTCATTGTTAAAATTATTCGGAAGAATTGGAACACCTCTAATATTTGAAGATGTTGAACCTAGTTCGAATCTTGTTTGTCCATTTCTTAATGCTTCAATAAATTCATTAGTATTAATAAAAATTTTTATATTACTACTTGAATTTATTGCACGTATTGAACGATTGCTTAAATCTGTTAAAGCAACTATAGTATTCCCGATACTTGTTTCTAGATTTGATGATGCTGTTGCTAAATTGATATTTAAAGGATTTGTAAAGAAATATCTAGCTCTAATTTCTAAATTAATTGGAGCTTCAGTAAAAGTCCCCAAATTATTTGCAAATTCTCTAATAAAATTTTCTTTAGTTAATCAATTATTTGGCCCTAAATTTGCACTACTTGAAAATGTAGAAGAAAATTGTACTGATAAATCTCCAATATTTTGAATTCCTCATTTTAATAAAGATGAATTTGCATTGTCTAATATAGTTTGAAGTTGAACATTAAAAGAACTATTTGGATTTAAAATATCTGATCCATCAATGTTTATAAATTTATTGTTCCCACTTAAATTAATATTTGTTAGTAAATTAGCATCTAAAATTAGTGCTAGTTTTACTGTTGAAGCAATTTCTACATTAACAAATTCTTCACTTGATAAAACAAAATTATTTGTTGCATTGGCAGTTGTAAGATTAAATCTTGCAAACAAAGTATTGTTTGGGATTAAAGATTGTGGTTGAAAATTATTTGGGTCATAAGTGAATCAAGTTGTATTATCTGCTGAAAATTGCAATTGAATCCCTAAAGCAGACAGAGGTGAAATTATTCCTCCAAAACTAATATCTCCAGTTAAAGTAGCATTTCCTAAACGTGCTGTTGTTGCTCCATTTGGAAAAGTAATTGCTCCTCCTCTAGTTCCTGATGTTAAAGCACTTAATTGAATAGATAAATCAACATGACTTTTTAAATTGGTTGAATTAGGAATAAATACTCCATCAATTAAATCTGAATTTGGATCAATTGTTAAACGAGAATTAAAAGTTGGTACTCTAAAACTATTTGAAGTTCTATCGATTAAACCATACCTTACAAAAATTCTATTTGGTGTTATTAAAGAAGATGGTCTGTTTTGGGCAAGATTTCTAATAAAGTTTTCTTTTGAGAATCAAATTTCTGAACTATTTGGTAATAATGATGACCCATTTGAGTATTCTAATATTACTTGTTCATTGTTTGGAAAATTATCATTATTTCTAATTAATCCTAATAGACTTGAATCATCAATTGTTAAAAATCTAGAGCTTAGTGGTTGTGAATCATTTGCATTAAAAATGATTCTTGAAGCTTCTATTTCTAAATTTGGAAGATTAATTAAAGTAGGAATATTAATTGAATTACCTTCTTTAAGAATTGGGGTGGTTGTAGGATTATTAGCAGAATTAATAATTTCAAAATTACTATTTGTCGAATTCAATAAAATCCCTAAAACAGAAGTTCCATTAGTTCTTAATAAAGAAATTGGATTTGCTTGAAAATTGGAATTTCAATTAGTAGTGTAATTTGCAATAACTAGATTAGCATTATTACCAAATGCATACTTAATTTCAAAGCCATTATTAGTTAAGAATCTTACTAAGGTTCTACTTGTGATTGAGCTAGGATTTTGGTTTAAAGGATCAGGTAAAATAATACTTGTAATATTTGAAGAATCAATTGAATTCCCAAAATTAATAATTGTATTTTGTCTTGATAAATAATTTACTAAAGAACTTAAATTAATTATAGTTTTAACTGTTGATCAATTAGAAATATTTATATTAACTATATTTGATTCGTTTAATCTAGTTGGATTTCTAAAATCAGGAGTGAAACTTAATCTTTTTGTCAATCCTTGAGTTGTGATTACATATCTTGCAACTATTTTGAAAGTATCTTCTTGGAAATTAGCTGCATTGTAGTTTAAATTTAATGTAAATACATTATCTAAAATTGGAATTCCTGTTGTTGCATTAAAAGTTGTAGGAATTCATCTTGCTAAAGAATTACTAAATGTATTTTTATTTAATCAAAGTGAGTTTTGACCTGGAATTGCAAAAGCTAAGTCAATACCATTTGCTCTTTTTACTAATGAATATTGAAGCTCAACATCTCCATTTGCAACATAAAAATTACTTGTTGCAGATTCATCATTAATCACTAAATTTGAAGTTGTTCCACTAAATTGAACTCTATTAATATCTGCAGAACTTAAATTTAAACTCACATTTATATTATCTAATTTTGCTTCAATATTTACAGAAACTAATGAATTAGTCATAGAAGTTTGAGAATAAATAACAAAAGATGTGGGGTTTGTATTTCTAATTCTAAAAACCAATCTAGGAGGATTCCCAAAATTTACAGTTGTTGAAGGAACAGCATTAAATTGGTCTAAATTAATTCACTCTGCAAAATCTAAACCTGCATTTTGACCTACACTAAATTCAAGTGCTAAGTTGTTAGTTCTTAAAAATTGTGAAACATCATTGATTCCTTCTTCGGTTAAAGAAAGAGGTAAATCAATCTTGAAAATTGAATTTGAAAGAATATTTGGATTTGCATTATTAAATGAAAGTGCATTAGCAGCAGAAATATCAGAAATTATTCGATCTACATTAATGAACCCTTGAGTGGTCGAAGTTAATAAAGTAGGACTTGGATTTTGAACTCTAAATTGATTCAATTGATTTTCATTATCTGTTAAAAGACCTTCTATTTGTCCCTCTACTCCTAAAGCAGGAGAAGAGGTTAGGCCATAACGAACATAAATATTCAAATTATTTCCTAAAATAGCATTTAAAGCATTTTGATTTACAAATTCTTTTAAAAATTTTGAAAAATCAGCAGCATTATATCATCTTGAAGTTCTTGAATTTGTTAGTTGTCTTAAATGAGTACTTTCAGTTCCTAAATCTGTTGCACCTTGATTACCAATCGCATATTGAAGTTCAACAGTTCCACTTGCTACACCTGGAATATTTAAAATAATCCCATTTGCTAGTAGACTATTTCTAATTGCATCAATATTATTTTGGCTTGCTAAAATTATTTGATTTGTATTTCCAGAAGGTTTAATTTCATTTAATAAAGCAATACTTGGATTGGAAATTGTAAGTGTTGTTGGTACACTAACTCTTACATCAATTCCATCATTAAATGAATAAGGATTTGTTGTATTTATATAATTTGGTCTTATTATATTTGTATAACCATTTGAAATTTCTCCAGTTGTCAAATTACCAGCAACTGCAGTACCTTGTCTAAATCCTATTGGAACTACTCTTACACGAATAATACGACTATTCCCTACAGAAGTAATTAAATTTAAATTTGTAACTCAAAGAGCTGGATTTTGTCCGCTTGGAGCATTAAATTCTACAATATATCCTCTTTGACTTAATTGGTTAATTGCATCTTGAACACTTAAACCTTCTATTGGAGTAGGTAATACTAATCCTGAAACATTATCAGAAGTTGAACCTGGAGCAACTGTAATTGGAGTTGTATTCAAAATATTCAATCATTTAGAAATATCATATGAAGATTGTAATGCATTTCCTAAAATGTGTGTGCCATTTGTTAAACCTGAAATGTTTGCTTCTCTAGATTGATTTTGAGGTATTGTGAATTGAGATCTATGTTCTGGTTTTACTTCAAATTTTACAAAAATCTTTTTAATATTTCCAAAACCTTGAATATCTGTTCTGGTTCCGTTTGGTAAAAGTATATTTTTATATTCTAAAGATCAATTCTCATTATTTTTTTGGTGTTCATTTGCTTCTTTTTTGAATGTTTCAAAATCATAAAAATTTGAACTATCAAAAGAATATTCTACTCTTAGAACATTTCTAATATCTGTTTGTATAATTGAATTTAATAGATTATTTTCACTATGAGAAATAAGTTGATTTATATTTAATGTAGTTCCAGTTAAAACTATTTTTTGTAAATCATTTGGGTTTATAAAATTAGATGTTGTTGTTGTACCAAAAATAATATCCTTAGTTAAAGAATTTGTATTAATTGAAAATCCTAAATCTCCATCTACTCCAGGATTTACAATATTACTATTCCCATTGACAATAATAGTAGTGTTTTCATCGATTATTTTAAATCTAAATGCCAAAGAAAAAGCATTTGAATTAATATTTGGAGCAAAATTGAAATTCTGATTTGTTCTATCAGGAGTAGCTGAACTAATAGCTGTTGGAATTATTGTTTCTCATACATAATTAACATCAATTTTATCGCCATTTGCTCTATATCTATATGAACCGTATTCAAGAACAATTCCCAATTGAGTTAATGTAGTTTCAGAAAGTAAAGAATTCGGATTAGAAAGACTTAATCTAGATGTTGATCCTGAAGATACAATTGAACTACCATTAGCTAAATTAACATGATCAAATAAATCAACTAAACGCTTAACATTCGTAATATTTGGGATTTGCGGAGTTGATAATCCTTCTTCTAGTGAAAAATCTTCATTATTTAAAAGAATAAAACTAACTCTAAAATCGCCTGGTCTAATTGCATTTAAAATTGAACGAGGTAAACTTCTTAATTCTCTTAAGAATTCATCTTTTTCAAAAAATGTTCCACCTAAAACTCCATTAATAGCAAAACGTACCTGAACAATATTTGTAATTGGAGTTGTTGAATTTCCGGTGGCACCTCTATAAACGTTTTGATCAACATTGATAGCTAAATCTCTTGTGTTTCCACTTAAATTTACAAGGTTTGCATCTCTTAAGTTATTAATATTTAGTCCACTAATTAAAATTCTAGCTTGAACATTTTTAACTACAAGAGCTTGAGTGCTAATTTCTGTAGCAAAATTATTTCTTGGAAATAATCTTAAAGAAACTTTAGTAGGATCATTAGAAACAGAAGCATCAATAAGTTGTCCTTCAACTAAATATGATTCTCAAGTTGTTCCATTATTGATTGAGAATTGAACATCTATTCCACTTGATCTTAATGAACTTAAAGATAATTGACCAAAATTAATTGATAAATTTTTTGAATCAGAACCACCTACTATAACACTTGTTGATTTTAAAGTTTCAAAATCACGAGTTGCATTGTAGAAAATTTTTACAAGACCTTTTGCATTTGAAACTGGGGTAAAATTTTGCCCATCAAAAATTTGAGTTCCATTTAAAATTGGAAGCCCATTTTCCCCTGTATTAAATGAAAATGTAATACCTGATTGATTTATTGTGTTAATTTGCTCATTTCCTGAAACAACTATTGTTTTATTCGGCACATTTTTTAAAACTACTCTTGCATAAATAAAATTGTTTCCAAGAGTTATATCGATTGAATTATTTTTTAAAGCATTTGAAAAATCTGTATCTTTAAATCAAATATTTCCATTAAAAATTCTAGGAACAAAAACATTATTTTCATTTATTGATCCAATTGCATATTGTAACTCTAAATGTTCTTGTACTTGAGCATTTGTATTTGAATTAATAATTGTAATGTTTTTAGTATCTCCACCTAAAGTGATGTTTCAATCTCTTACACTTGAATTAGGGATATTGATTGGAATAATTTGCTCATTATTAATCTCATGAGGTGTTGTTTGTAAATTTCCAAAAACTCCATTTCCAAGTTGATTATTTGAATCTACTGCTGTAATTCGTTGTCCTTGTCTTGTAAAAAATGATCATGACAATTTTGTGTTTGAATCAATGAATAATTGACCATTTTTTATTTCTTCAAGTGTATATCATATTGAAGTAGGTGTTGGATTTATATTATTGGTAAATTTTACTTCAACTTCTCTATTACGAATTGAAGGGATATCAGTCATTGATCTTGGAAGAACAATTTCCAAATTTTGATTACTTAGAGATTTACCTAAATCTGCAGGGACTAATCTGAAAGAATTTATATTTGTATTGTTTGGCTCTCCAATGAAAAAAGAATTTCAAAAATTAGACGTTGTAGGTCTAAATGGACTATTGCCATCAGCAATAAAATTTCCTGTTGCGTTAGATTGCAAATAAATTATATGATTTAGAGTTAAATCTTTAATCATATCAGCACTAGTTACTTCTGAATTTCCTCTAACTGAAAGAGCTTCTGTACTAATTGCAATATTATTAGATGAAAATCCTGGAACTAAACTATCATTATTAACAACATATCTAATCATTAAATGTCGAGGTCTGAAACTTTGGATTTGCTGTGCGTTCAAAGTAAATCCTGCTGAGGGTTGAGGTCTGAAATTTGCATCTAATTTAAATAAATTAACAAAATTATCTGATCCAGTTACTCAATTTTGTTGATTATTAGTTGTAAAACCTACAAATGAATATTGAACATCAATATTACCATAATAATCTCTTCCTAAATCACCTCAAAGATCTGTTTCATTAATTGTAAATCCTACTTGATTCCCTACACTTGGAATAGTTCCTTTAAATCTCAAAATATCTGTAATTGAAAGAGAAGTATTTTTTGGAATTTTAATAGCTTTTCTATTTAATAAGTAAGCTTGATGTCTTTGTAAAGTAACAACTCCTAAACCATTGCTTATTGTATTAACAGAAGTAATATTTTTATAAGATTCTCAAAAGTTTGTAATTTGAGCTACGGTTGGTCTTCCTGTAAATGTTTGTCCATAAGGATTATCAATATCAATTAGTCCTCTTGTTAGTAATCTATTTATTTGTATTGTTGCTGCCCCTAAACCATTTTGGCCTGAGACAATAAACATCCCTTGTCTATCTGAGTGAATAGTATTTACAATTAAATTATTAAATTCGGCTGCATAACTTTCATATGAAATCAATTGTAAAAAACCATTAACAAGACCTAAACGCATTAAAATTGGACTATTTCCACCAATAATGTATCCTCCTACACCATCTGATTCAATTGCTGAAATACTAAAATCACTACTTACAAGAGTAGATGAATTAGATGTTCTCAGAGAATTTGCATTAGTTAATTTAGTAAAACTTAAAGCTTTTTCAACTGGAATTCCTCACTGAGTTACATTATTAGATTGATCTGATCCAAGAGAATTAAAATTCAAACTATAAATATTTTGTCCTAATGAATAAATAAGAGCTGTATTCCCCCTTGAGGCATCTGAAGCATTGAAAGTATCTGAACTACGATTAAAAGTATTTGAAATTATTGATTTTAATGGTAAAGCTGAATTTGTAAAAATGCCTGAAGCTTCATTTGGTGTAATATCAATATAAGGAAGGTGGATCGATGATGCACTAAGATTAAGAGGAGTTGAACTATAATATGGAGTATTTGTTCTATAACGACTAGAAAGAGCACCAAAAATTCTAAATCCAAGATTGTTATTTATTCTATAAGCAACAACTAAACTTTCATTTTGTGGACTAATTGCAAGATTTTCAATTTGAGCATTAGTTGGAACTATATTTGTATTGAAATTTTGAGTAGGGTTTAATCCTATTGTATTATTATTAAAATTGTAATCTAAAAATGTTATTCCATTTGTATTGTTTGCAACCATAATTGCTAAAAGACCATTAGGATATATTTTTCCTGTTAATACATTTGATTTTAAAGAATTTGAATCGATCATGTGATGATTTGATAGAATTGGTGCTCCACCTATACCAAATCTCAAAATATAAATAATTTTTTGTGAAGAAGAATTATTTCCTGAAAGTAAATAAGTATTAGAATCTACTTCTTGAATATTGTCAATAATAAAATTATTGGCTAAAGCAATGTTTAAAGTAGAGTTAGAAGTGCTTGTTCCATTAAATGGCAATACTCTAACATTATTTCTTGTTGCCAAAATTAAAGATTGATTTTTCAAACTTAATATTGAAGCAGTGGCTTGATTTTGCTGATTATTTAAAATCGTTTGTAAATCAGATGAACTTGTTGATATGTATCCATTTGAACTTACATCATTATTAGGAATATCTGATTTTCAACTTAATTGATTACCTTGATTATTTAAATGAACTAGAGTATTTGAAACAGTAATCCCATAATAACCACCATTACCATCATAAACAATATCTCTTAATGAATTATGATTTTCCCTTACAATAGGAGAGGTTTCTCCTGTTATTTCATTTATAAAAGAAGAATTGGCTCAATTAGAATTAATGTTTTTTATCTCACCATTACCATCAACATTAATTAAATATGAATCAAAAGTTCTAAGAATTTGTTGTGAATATCTATAAGAAAATCCAAAACCTCCTCCATCAATTAAATTAATAAGTTCGGGCATTATCAATTGCCCATTTTCGGCATTTAAAGGGGTTCTTGCGTTATAAATTTCATTTTTTGCAACATCTACATTCCAACCTAAAATATTAAATCCACCAAAACCATCAGGGATAATTTTTGCAATAGAACCAGGATTAGATCATGCTGGATGTGGTCTTTGCAATGTGATTTGAGAAAAAATATCAATATTTGATCTTGTACTATTACCATTTGTATCTAAAATGCTTATTTTTGGATTTATAGAAGAATTTGAACCTTTTGGAACTTGTGAAGCAACTGCAAATCTGTTATTTCCTAAATAAGTAACATGAGTAACTCTACTATTTGATTCTAAATTGCTAATTTGTTTTGATGGTGCTACAATTTCTCCTGTTGCTTGATTTATTTCAACAAAAGAAGCTTGATTACCTCCAAAGGCAAATAATCTATTTGTTATTGGATCAATTGAAAGTGTTGCTGTTGCACTTCATTGTGCAAAATATAATCCTGTATGATAAGTGCTATACCCTTTTAAAGTCCTTGGATTTGCATTATCTAATGCTATTAAATTTCCATTTGCATCTAAAGTTACATTAATAGCATTTGTGCTGAAAATATTGTTTGTTAATAATGAATGTGTTCTTCAAACAATTTCTCCTGTAGCAATTCTTACTTTAGCCACATATTGACCTTCTCCTGCAAAATAGACAAATTCTCCTGTATTATCAACTATTGCTTGAGTTGTTTTTCACCTATCAATGTGACTTGTGTTAGGAAGACCAACAGGTGTATCTCCATTGTTATTAACACCTGTATCAGTTGGAGAATTTGTATTAAGATCATAACCTCCTGTATTTAAAGAAGGATGAACATTATTCAAAACTTTCTTGTCATAAGTATTATTAAATCTTAAAAATTGAGGAACAAGATTAAACTCTTTTTCATTTCCAAAAGAAAAATTTAAACCATTTGGAACTAAATGTTTTATATAACCTCTATCTCCAAAAATAAAATATCCACCTCTTCTATCACTAATAATATCAGTTGCTTTATTCCTTGTTCAATTATTTTTAATATCTAATTCACTACCATTTGTATTACTATTAGCTAAATTAAATCTTAAATTATATGAAGAATTTGGAAGAGCAATTCTATTTGATCTTGAATATACATTTGTAGTTAAATCTAGTCTATATGTTACAAAAAATTGAGTATTTCTATTTAATGTAAGATTATCAACAGGTCCTAAAGGTGCATTATTGCTAGTAGGAACTTGTTCAGGACTGCTTACAAGAAAAGCAAATTCCATAATATTTGCAGAGGGATTCGAAACAGAAAATGAAGTAATATAACCTCCGAAAATATCAACATTAGATCCTCTATTATTTAGAGGATCTGATATATTTGTTCTTCCGTTAATTACAACTGATTCAGTTTTCTCATAACTTCCTGCTGAATATTGTCTAATTATTTGGGCAATATTTTTACTTAAAAAAGCTTTAGAATTATCTTGTAAAACATTATTTAAAGGATCTGGATTTTCAGAATTAGAAGTAATTGCTAAATCTATTTGAGAACTACGATTAGTTATCAAATTTTCTTTATTTTGAACTACTTTTGGATTATATAAACCTAAAGTTAATCCGCTTGTTAGAGCAACTGTTGTTGAAACAGAAGCTAAAATTATTTTTTTGTTTTTTATTTTCATTTTATTACTTTCCTTTTCGAATATTTTCTTATTTTATCTTAATTTTCTTTTTTTAAGATAGATCGCCACTAACATTTTGATTAATTCACTTATCACGTAAAGCATTAGCTACATCATTTCTTCGCTGTAGAGTTAATTGAGAATCCTTTACAAAAGCAATTGAAGCAACATCAGTATTTGTTGGAGTTAATGAATTGATTGAAAATCTAAATTTACCATTAATCAAGGTTCTATCAGTAATAAAATCAGAAAAATCTCTTTGAATCATACTATTTGTTGTTATATCTCAAACTCATTGTCTTACTTGATATTGATGTTGTGCTGAAGTTCCTGATCCATTAGTTACTCCTGTTGTATGAAATTCCACAACTTGTCAATTAGGTTTAGTTCCTAAAAATAAATTATTAGCATTAATGCCTATTGGTGTTCCAGCATCAAAAGCCCATACTTCTTTTCTGTCTGATTTGTTATGTAAACTACTTAATCCTCCAAATAAAACTGATCCAAAATCTGTTCCATTTGTTGTATTTCTAATTACGACAAAAATTGAACCTTTTTCATTAACAGGATTTAATTCAAGATTGTTTCCACTTAAAACATAATTTTCAGGGGCTTGTGTACTTGATGTGATTAGCTGCCCTCTTCCAAATCTTAAAAAGTTTCTTTGATGTTCGATAGTTTTATTATTTGAACCATTCGAACCAAGAATGGCTTGTGAAGGTATAGAATTTTGAGAATAGTTCAAGTTATTGCTATTACCAAAAGCAAAAGAACTTCCAAAAGAACTTATTTTACTTGAATTTTTTTCATCAAAATTAATTTTTGAAAGATCATCTGCATCAAAAAATGCTTGTGCTCCAATATTTTCTATTGCTGCTCTAATTGTTGTTTGAAAACCATAAATGATTTCATCTTTTTCTGCTCTTCTTTCTTTCTGATTATTAGTTATTGTTGTAATTTTACGTGTAGGTTTAAAGAAAACTATACCTCTTGTAGTATTTGAACTTAAAATACCAAAATCAATTGTAATATTATTTCCATCTATTATATTTTGATCTGAAACTTCATATTTAAAATTATTTCTGTTAATAACTGCATTAGTTGCAGATTCATTATTTCCATGATTAAATTCTTTATATTTAACTTTAAATTTAGAAACAATATTAAATTTTCAGTTATGAATATCATCGATTAAAACTGTATTGTTTATCGCTCCAGCAAAAACATTTTCATTTAAAACATTTACTTTTGTATTTGCTAAATTTAATTGCATAAATGTTAATCCTGTTAATAATGAAGATTTAAAAGCATTTTGTCCTATCGAAACTAAAGTAGAAGGTAATCTTAATGTATTTAATTTTGCATCTCTAAAAGATTCTGTACCAATTGAAATTAAACCTTCTGATAAAATTAGTTCCACTAAATTAGTTGCACTTTTAAATTGTTCATTTCCAATTGCTGTTACTATACCTGAAAATTCTATTCTAGTAATTGTAGCTATATCGGTTGGAGAATCAAATTTAGTATTAAATTGCTCTTGTGAAAAATAGCCATTTACAATTTCAGAATTTTCATTATATTGCACTCTAATTGCTTCATTTGCTTGAAATTGTGGTTTTCTAAAACCTGAAATTTGGAAATTATATGTTTGAATATCTTCTAAAATAACATTAATTCCTTCATATATTGATGCAACATTCATACTAACTTCAATTGTAAAATTAACAATTGATGGATCACTAGCATTAATTATTATAGTGTTTAAAGAAATTTTTAAAAATTGCCCATCTATTTGTGTAGGGATATTTGATTCATTAAATTCATAATCACCTTTAGAAACTAATGCTAAAGATGTTCATTTATCAAAAGTACTTTTCAAAATTGGTTTTCGTCTATTAGCTTCATTTCTTACATAAGCACTTACTAAAGAATTAGTTGTTTCAAATCCATAAACAATAATTGAAAATTTTTGACTTTGACCTTTGAATTCTAAAGTTACTTCGATAGATAATTCTCCTGTAAGACCATTTTGTCTTGTTAGTGGATTTATTGTAAAAGAAACTGTCACATCGTTTATTTCTTGATTTTGTCTTTCATTAGCTAATTTTCTTATTTTATCTACATCTAAAAAAACGTCATTTTTATCTATGGTGTTTTGAGATATTAATAATTTATTTTTACTTAATCCATTTGGAGTAAAATAATGATTTTGTATAGCTTCTTTATTTAAATGTGCAGAAGAAATTGAAGAACGTAAAGCAACAACTGCAGCATCTCCTGCACTTAAAAATGCACCTACTTGTATAGAGTAAGAACTAGTAGCGGCATCTGGTCCTGTTCCGGAAGTTACTTGAACCAAGATTGTTACATTAATATCATTTTCTACTGAAACTTCAATAGAATCAATTCTTTGAACTAAATTCACTTGTGGGTTTGGATTGAAGCTTAGTAAACGATTACGTTGATCAGGAGTTGCTGAATTTCATTCAGTTACAAAATTAATAGCAGTTTTTTGATTTACTCCTGCTTGTAAAGTAGGGGCAAAACCATTTCTATCAATAGTGTTGATAAAAGTATCTAATGTTCTTAAATTTAATGCTTTTTGAGTGGTTAAAAATCCTGAAATTGTTTTAGTATAAGTTTTGGAGATATTTGGATTAATCATTGATCTAATAGTAATTTGTAATTCTACTGATTCTCCATCATTTAAAGATGTCATACTTTGTATTAAATAAGAAACTTCTGCGGGAACTAAATTTGGATTAGCCAAACGGTAATCACTTTCTATAATAGGTGCTGAATTTTTATTTTTAAAATCTGAATCTGTTGTATTTAATTCATATTCTAATTCTGGAGCATCATTAACAGCTTTTCGAGGTAAAGTTAAAAAGTCAGAAAAAATAATTGTTAAAATAGAATTATTATTTCCAGAAGCAACAATAATTTTTAAAGTTAGTGTTCCTTGTTGATCATTACGATTCACTATTTCTAAAGTTAGTGTTAAATTAATTAAATTAATTTCTAATCCATTTGTAAATTCAGAAGTTGAATTTGGACCTGCAATATAAGGAGCGGAAAAATCATGTTCTGATACAGTTGAAGGTAAAAATTGATTTCTATTGTTAGAATTTAATCCATTTAACATTTTTAAAAAAGTTGGTCTAGGATCAGAATTAATAAATCTATTAATTAAAAAGTTTGCATTTGATAAAAATCCACCCAGTTCAACTTTATATGTTTGTGCAAAATAATCTGGTTGACCAAAAACTCCAACTGATACTTCTATATCAAATTCAGCAAAAGTACCATCATTGATTCTTTGAGAAGGTGCTACACTTAAAATTTTTAAATTTAAAGTTACAGGATCGTTTGGAATAATTCCTGCAGGTGGAGCAACATTAACAAAAGAATCAATTGTAAATTCTTCTGATAACAATTGAAAAGCTGACTTAAGAGTAGCAATCAAAGGATCAATTGCAGTTGGTCTTATTAAATTTGATCCATTTATATAATTTGTAGTACTTACTTTATTTATTCCAAATTGCAATGTTTTAAAACCAACAACTTCTACCGTGTAAGATCTTGTAAAGACATTTGGGCCAATTCCTTTTGTAACACTAATAGTTACAATTGCAGTTGTTTGGTCTAATAAAGAGTCTCCTAAATTCAATGTTTTTGGAGAAACAGAAGTAATTACAAGATTTAAACCAGTAGATGCTAAAGGTGAATTAATCAAGGTAAAATTATTATTTCTTGCTTCAAAAGTTGATAAATTTGTTGCATCTGGATTTAACATTGCTCTTGCTCTGTTATTTACATTATCAATATAATTATTTACATCATTAATATTATTTTGTCTTTCAAGTGATGCAAATTGAGTGAATCTTACTCCATATTCAATTTTTTCATTTCCAATAGAAGCTGAAATTCTTACTTCTAAAGTAGTGTTTGCAAGATTATCACTTGGAATAGAAATTCCTCTTTCAATTCTTAAATTAATATTTGTTCCATTAAAAATAAATGGAGAATCAATTGTAAATAAATCTCTAACAATTGGAGCTGCTGAATCTGCTGAATTTAATAAGAAAATATTTGGATTTATAGGTTTTGGATCTTGCCTTAGTTGTTGCACATAATTATTTAAAATTCTGAAATTTATTGCTGCTGCTTCATTTGCAAATCCATCAATAGTTATTGAATATGTTCCTCTAACAATATTTGAGACTTGAGTTCCTGCAGAAGCATTAATAACAATAATAATTGCATTTGGATTATTGGGAGAAACATTTACCGATCCAATGCTTAGGTTTATTGTAATGTTATTTTGCATTGTTGCGATAGATCCTTGATTATTTGGAAAAATTAAATTACTTACAACAATAGAATTTGCTGACACTTGATTTTTTTCAATTGTTGGTACTAAATTAGGAATTAATCTATTTGGCGATTTAATATATTCATTTAAAGCAGCATTATTTAATTCTCTTGCTAAATTAGCAAAACCAGCAAAAGAAGTTGTATATTTAATTGTGTTTGAAAGAGCATTACCGTTTCCTACAAAAATAGTAACTTCAACTTCAACACTTGTAGCTTCTGCTGGAGAAATTCCTTCAGGTAAAATGATTCTTGTAATTGATAATCTTATATTAGAAGGATTGGGATTTGGTTGAGCAATATTAAAAGAATTAATTGTTAAATTGGATGCAGCTGTTGTAGCTCTAACAATATCGTCATTTAATTGAGGTACCCTTCTATTTGCTAAATTATTTCTATAATTTAAGGCAATGATTGCATTTTGGTTTTGTATTGCAGTTAAAAATCCTTCAATTCTTACTTCATAAGTTTCACTTGCAATATCATCTCCAATTCCATTTGAGGCTCTTACTGTCACAATTCCAGTTGTTTCTGATCCTTGTTCAAAAATAATACTATCTAAAGTTAAAACAATAGGACGGAATATTCCATCTAAAGGATTTGTTGTTAAATATCTATTAATGTTAGTTTGAACTGTAAGAATATCTACTTCATTAGCAAAAAAACCAGGTTGAAAAACAGGCTTAGATAAATTCCCTGAAGTCATGTATCTATTTAATAATTCAAAATTAGTAGCTTTTGCAGCTGTTGCAAATCCCTGAATTTCATATTCTTTAATAATAGTAGCTCTATTTGCTCCTTCACCTAAAGAGTATTCTACTGTTAATGTAAGACTTGTTGCAATCGCAGGATCTACTCCTACTTGTAAAGTTAAATTAGTAATTTCTTGTTTAATAACAGAAAAAGCGCCTGAAATAGCTTTAATAGCAAAGTTGTTTTTGCTCAAAGAATTTGCTGCTACAAATTCAGGAAGGATATTATTTTCAACAACATAAAATGGTTTTTGTAAATCAGAAGATGATAAATAATTTTCAATCAATCTTCTGTTGTTGGCTACAGTTGGATTTGAAAATCCTATTTTTGTAATAATAACATCACTAGAAAAAACATCTAAATCTTTTCCTGTAGAAATTGAAAGAGTAATTGAGGCAGTTGTTGAGCTTAAAGCTGAAGGCTCAATTTTTGAAATTTGAACTCTAATATTCGGGTCTGTGTTGTTAATTGTAAAATCATCTGCGACTAAATCTAATACTGCTTTATTTTTATCTCCTTCACTTAAAATACTTGTATTAAAATCTGGTGTACTTATAAAAGCATTTACTAAAGTTCTATTATTTACAAAACTCTGAGTGGCCAGTCCATTAAATACTGTGTTGTAAGTTCTAGAAACATTTGTTCCAATGACAGTAATTATTATTGTAAGGGTTACAGTGTTTCCATCTACTTGCCCTTCACCACCTTGAACTAAATTGGTAATTTCATATTCAACTCTTGGATCAGGTGCTTGAGAAAAATTAATTGAAAAATTATCTTTACTTGCTTGTGAAGCTGTAGGTCTATTTGAATTTAAATTAAATTCTGGTTTTAAAATAACTCCAAATTCAGTTGCTGCATTTAATATCGCTAGATTTTCTGCTAGAAATTCTGAAACAACAATTTTTTGATTTATTGTTGAAGATAATAATATCTGCCCATTAAACTCACCTTTAATTACAAAGCCTAATTCTCCTCTGGAAGCATTAGTACTTGTTGAATCAAAGTCCTGAATTGAAAAAATAATATTTTCAAAACCTATAGGGGAATTAATAGTGAAATTATCTTTTCCACTTTGAATTGCAGCATCGACTCCTGTATCACCTTTAATTCCATTAAAAATAATTAAATCATTAGCATTTAAAGCTAAATCTCTAAAACCTAAAGCAATTCTTCCGCTATCTTGGTTTAAAAATCCTGGAATTTTTTGAGTATAAGTTGCAATACCAAAATTCAAACTGTTGTTAAAGGAATTTACTCTAATAATAACTTGAATTGTTAAAACAGCAATTGTAGAATCATTAGGATCGGCTTCTATTTGTGTTATTGATAAATCTGAAATTGGAACAATTGAAGTTGAATTTGCTGGGTATCTTAAATTAAAATCGCTTGGTAAAAGTTGAGAAACAGATAAAGTTTTTTTAGCTTCGTCTCTCAAACTAGCTACTGCTCTAGAAGCAATATTTGCAACTTCATTATTTGCAATAGTTTGATTAGCCATACCTATTGGTGTTGCAAAACCTTCAATTGTAACTATATATGTTTGAGTCACTACAGAATCTCCTGTACCTAATGAAGCACTTATTGTTGCAACGACACTTGTTGCAACTGGTGGATTTGTAATTGGATTAACAACACCTTGTGCTACTCCTATTAATCTTAAATTAATATTAGGATTTGACGGATCACTTAAAGTAGTTGTTTCAAATGAACTTAAAGAAACTGTATTTGGTAGAGTCAAATTTTTAACAATTGTTGGTAATAAAATTGGTGAAATTAAAGTATTTGATAAATTACCATTTTCAATATATTGTTTTAGTATTTCGCGATTAATAATAAATTCTTGAGGTGCAAAACCCGGAATGTTTTGAATATAAACTTGTTGAACATTTTGTCCATTTACTAAAACATTGGATTTAACTAAAATCAAAATTTGAGCTATAGTTGGATCTTGGGGGTTTATTCTAATTGCACTCACCTCAGCAGAAAGAGAAGGAAAAAGTTCGTTTTCACCAAAATTAAAAGGTTCGAAATCAACATCATTTTGAGTTAAAGAAGCAATTAAAGTTTCGTTTGGATTTACTGTATTTTTAAATTTAATTACAACTTGTCCATCACTTCCATTTATTGTGTTGATGTAATTAGTAATTACACTTAAAGCATTATCTGCAGATTCAGTTCTGAATCCAAAAATTGTAATTACATTATCTCTAGTTGTTGTGATTCCATTTTTGATAATTTTTTGCTCAACAGTAACATCAATAGATCCTAAAACATTATTTGGATTTAAAATTGATTTAATTCTTAAAGTTAGATCAGGAAAAGCTACTTGATCAAAAACAGGAACTTGAAATTGGTTCAAATTGTTTAAATTAATATTTGAAGGTAAAAGGTTCGAAGCTAAAACTGAAGGATTGTTATAAATAGGTCTTAACCCTAATGATTGAAATTTAGCAATATTTTCTAAATTTCTCAATTCTTGACTTGAAAAACCTGTCATTGTAACAGTATAATTACCCTGGTAAATAGCTACATCTCCTAATAATTTAAGAGTAAAATTGATCGAAATATCTAAAGTCCCATTGATATCATTTGGATTTAAAACCCCTTGTGTTCCTGTATTTCTATTTATTTCAAAAGTTACTACTGCTCCTTCTGGTAAAGTAATACGATTATTCCCTGACATTAATTGAGCTTGATTTGGAGCAACTAAATCATTTGCGATTGATTCTAAAGATATAGTAGGAATTGTTATAGAAGGAGTAAGTGTTTTTAAAATTGGACTTAATTTTCTATTTGAAATTAATTGAATTAAATTTTGAACAAAATCATTACTTTTTAAAGTGTTAAATTTCGATGTATATCCAATTTGTGGCATTCCTGGTAATGAAACATTTACTCTTAAATCAAGAGTTCCATTTGCATTATCAGAGTTTAAAATTGAATAAGTAATTGCTGGAAAAAAATTTGGCAAATTTCTTAAAGATAATGGAATTATGTTTGAAAAATCAGGATTGTTAAAGTTTGAAGGGTGAACATTTGAAGCCAAAGTATTTTCTAAAACAATTTTAGAAATAGGAGCGGGTTCTTGCTCTTTAATTAAAGTTAAAATTGCATTTTGTCTATTTTGAATTGAACTAAAACCTGCATTAACAATAGTTTCATATGTTTGTGAGTTACTTGTATTATTTTGAACAACACGAATTGTTAAAAGTACTGAATTAAAACTAATAATTCTTGTGCTTTGAACTGTATAGGTTAAATTAGAATTAGGATTTGTAGCAGGTACAAAGTCTAAAGTATTTAATTCTTGTGATAAAAATTGATTTAATTTTTCTCCCTTAATTACAAAATCTAATTGATCAAAAGCAAAAATAGTAAAAGGTCTAAAAGTTACTGAAGTTTTGTATCTTTTTGTGGTTTCGACATTTCTTCCTGAAGCATCAGAAATTAAAACATCAAAATTAATCAAATTAGTTTCTTTATTTATTATCAATGAATCAGTTTGAATTTCATATTTAAGACCTGGATTTGGATTTTGAGTTAATTTTGCTAAATTTTGAATATTATTTGAATTTACATTATCAATAGTTAAAATTTCTGCTTGAGGAGTAAAATTAAAACTTAATTCGGAAGCATTTTGAATATTGTTTTGAATTTGAATTATTTCTTGATTAGTTGTAGTTGAAAATCCATTTAAAGTAATTGATTCGAGTACTATTCTTTCAATACTAAATCTTGGAATTATTGTAATTTTTGCTTCAATATTCCCTAAGTTATCATTTGAACTTAAAATTTCAAAAGCATAACTGATGTCATTTGCATCTACTAAGTTATTAAAAGGAATATTATCTCTAATAAAATCAGAAAGTTGCGAAGCAATAACTTTTGATGCTAAAGTTCTTTGGGCAATTAAATTTGTTGTTGTAATATTTGAAGTTCTAATTTTTGTAGAAATAATATCTGCTGCTTTTTGAATATATGATTCTTCTGAAAGAAAATCAGAAATCAAAATTTCATATTTTGTAAAAAGAGTGCTGTCATTTTTAGAAACTACAATAATAGTTAAATTTAGATTATTAGGATTTGCATTAGAAATAATAGCTTTTTCAACCTTAAAAGAAAAATTATCAAGAACAGTTTCTGAAATTCCTGAAATTTTTGCCATTTCTACAATATCAAAAGAAACAAAATTTGAATTATTTCAAATAGGTAAAGCATTTGGACTTAGATTAGTATCTAATCTTTTTGCATTAAAAGCTTCTAGAAATTTAATAGGATTGCTAGAATTTTCAACACCTCCAAAAGGCATTTGTTTTAAAATTGGAAATATTTTTGCATTACTTATTGCTCTTAACTGATCGACTTCCCTTTCACTATTTATTGCAAAAGATGTTCCTACTCCGATTCCAACTGCTGAAGCAACTACAACTGTTGCTGTTATTCCAGAAATTAATTTTGTTTTTTTGTTTGTCATTTTACTACCTCTTAATTAAGCTTACTTATATTATATTATGTTTTACTAATATATCAACATATTTGTGTATGTACTTTTGATTGCAAAAGTTAATTAGTTTTAAATCCTTGAATTGTGATATTTTTAAATTCTACAGTATTGCCTTTTTCTAATCTTATTTGAACACTAACAGTTCCAGATGTTGGTGTCGTATTAATATTTACAATAAAATATCTTATTAGATTTTTAGGATTTATAGTTCCAGAATTAGAAAGTTGATTATTCGATTCAAAATCAAATGAAAAACTTTGGGCATTTAATTGATTTACAGTTGTGTTTTCCATTGTTTGAATTGCTCCTGTTGAAGTTCTTCCATTAAAAACTAATTGAGGATTTGTTATTATGGTATTTTCTAGTGAATTTATAGCCTCTAAAACACTTTTTGAATCAGTTTGAAATTCTGTAAGTTCTAGTGAAACATTAGAAATAAAGTTTTCATTTGCTCTTGTTCCTCTTAAATTGACAATTAAAGTTCCTTTTTCTGAATTTATCGAAACTATTTGAGCATCAAAACTTACATCTTGAGAATTTGGAAATTCTCCAAAACTTAAGCTTGATAAATTAACTGATAAATCTTCATTTTTCACAAGCGAAGGATTTGTGGATATTTTTGGACCATTAAATAAGATAAAATCATTTGGATTTCTACTGATGATAATGTTTGCCAAAGTTTGCATTTCAGTGTTTATTACAGTTCTATTTGAACTAAAAGTATTAGGAAGCAAATTAATAGTATAAACAGAAGAAATTACAGACATGTTTAAACTTGGGACATTTTGACTTGTTACAAATAATTCTATTTCTACTTCAGCTGAACCATTAATATCATTTGGCGTGAATTTATTTATTTTAAATTGAATATTTGTAAAAACATTTTCTATAAAGTTAATCAAATTTGTGTTTAAATTAAATACTAAATTTGTAGTCCCAGGAAAAACAGGATTTACTGGAAATATATTATTTTCAGATATTTGTGATGCTAATAATAAAGTATTGTTTTGACTATTTAATAGCAAATCAGGTTTTACAATTGTTGCCAAATGATTCATGTAATTTTGTAAAGTAGGTAAATTTCTTACTGTTATAGGACGAACTAAAACAGATCTAGAAGTAGAATTAGGATTAGTTGAGTCATTCGAAACAGATAATTCTACTTGTAAATCTAATGAACCTGTAATTATATTAATATTTGTAATACTATTTAACCCTGTTAAATATCTTGCTCTAACATTATTTGATAAAGTTATAGGATTAAAATCATTAGATGTAATAAGACCAGGTAGCTTAACTAAATTTAAAGCATTATTATTAAGAGTAATTGTTGGCAAATTATTAAATGCATTTTCTAATAACTCAATATTAATTGCATTTGTTGATAAAAATCCTCCAAGAGAAAAACTATATTTAACCACTCCTCTTAATTCAGTTGGGGTATTTGGATTTCTTAAATTAGATGCACTTAATATAATATTTCCACTGATTATTCCTTCCTGAGAATTTCTACTTATAATTTCAAATTCAAGGCTAACACTTGGGTCAATTAATGCAAACTGGTCTAGAAGAGTTTTATTTAAATTTAAATTTGCAGGTATAACTTGATCAACATTTGTGTTATTTTGAGAACTTATACTTGTAAAAGTCGGAATAAATAAATTAGCGTTTGCTGGATTATTTCTAATTTCATTAAACGCAGTTAAGGTTTTTCTATGTGTTGTATTAAAACCTGAAACTTTTACAACATATGTTTTACTTAAAAAAGATCTTGGAATAGAAATTTCCACTTCTAAATCCATTTGGCCAAAAAAATCATTAGTTTGATTTATTTTTAGAATTTTATATGTTGTACCTATTGGAGCATTTGAAGGAATTTGAAAATTAAAATGGTTTGAAAAATTTGTAGTGTTTAAATTATTTGATAATTCTGAAGGTAGACTATTTAAACTAATTAAGTTTGTTGAGTTTTGAAAAGTAGGGATTATAGATTGAATAATCAAATCATCAAGAGCAATTGTATCTTGGGCGACTATAATAGAATCTATCGGACTAGCAAAAATAATTGTTCCTAAAATAATTGTTTTATTAGTTGTTGTTGAAATTAAAGGAATTGCACTAATAGTTAAATTAGCAGAGTTTGTTCCTAAAATAGGATCTACTTTACTTATTACTAAGTTATATCTCACAGATTCATTAGCACCTAAAATAGTTGAGTTTTGTACAAAACTATTTTTTGATGAATCGATTCTAAAACTATTTACATTTCAATTTGTAGATAAAACATCTTTTGAATTTTGAAGCAAAATATCATTAGAAGTTATTATGTTTGAAATATTCAAAGTACTCATTGCTTCATTAGTTGAATCAACAATTTTGTCGTTACTTAAAAATCCTTGTTCTAATTGAGAAAAATTAAAAATAAAATTACTAGGTCCTGGAGTTTCATTAATTACTAGTGAAGAAAGATCTAAATTAACTATTATTTCTAAAAATAATTCTCCATTTATGTCATTTGCAGATTTTACAGATCCAATTTTTTGATTCACTTTAATGTCATGATTTTTTCCATTTAAATTGACAGATAAAATATATGAATTCTCAATATTGTAATCAGTGGATAAAATTTCAAGTGCTCTATTGCTTGCTTTATTTTTGGAAACCAAAATAGCCTTGCTCGCTTGATTATCTAAACCATTAATTGTTCCTGTTATGTTGTTATTTACAATTTCTGAGCTAATAAAGTTTTCAATTCCTGTTTCTATTTTTGTTTTATAAGAACCTTGAGATGAAGTATTGTTAATTCCACTAACAATAAAATTAACAATAATGTCTCTTCCATAATTAGGACTTAAATTATCATTAAATTCTCCTAATTCATAAGAAAAAGTAACAGTTAAAGAATTAAATAAATTCGAAGCACTTAAAAGATTTAAATTTGGATTTACCAAATCTTCTAAAGTAATTTTTGAAGGTTTTTTATTTAAAGCAGCAGAATTTAATGATGGAGCAATCATTCTAGAATTAAGATCATTTTTTAATTGTTCAGCACTAAATAAAAAGCCACCTACTTCTGAAACAAAAACAACAGGAATAAAGTTTGGATCATTTACCACAAATCCTTGAAATGTAACAATTGCAGAATTTTTTAATGAAGAAGATTCTATTTTTGTTATTTCATATTTTATTCTTGGATTTTTTGATTTATTCAAAGTAAAATTATTAATTACTAAATTAGATGTTGTAACAGCACTAGCGTTTCCTACATATGAGGCATTTATATTGCTTATTAACCTATCGTTTTTTACTTCTTCAACTGAAATTGTGCTTGATTCTTCTGAATTTGCTCTAAAAGTTGTTGCTACAATTACTGGTACTCCTATTGCAATAGCTCCTACTGCAATAATTGGTCCAATAATAAGACTCTTTTTTAAACTAAAACCCATATTTCTCCTTTATTTTATTTTTATAACAAATGCAAAATTTTTCAAATGCATAATTATAAAATAATATATATACAAATAATATCATAAAAACAATTTAAAAATGTGATTTTTTAGAGCTAGAAAAGTAATAAAGATTTTATTTTTTGTTCTTAGTTTTATCTAAAAATAAAGAATTTTAACAATCTTAAAACACACATTTTTAGTTCTGAAATAACATAATATGTTAAAATAATTGAAGTTATTTTTAAAATTAAATGATTCTAGGAGATGATATGAGCAATAATAATTATTCAGGAAAAAATATTCAGGTTTTAGAAGGTTTAGAAGCTGTAAGAAAAAGACCTGGAATGTACATTGGTACCACAGGAAAAAAAGGTTTACATCACTTAATTTGAGAAATTGTGGATAATTCAATTGATGAAGCAATGGCAGGACACGCAAATCAAGTTAAAATTACTTTAAATAAAAATGGTTATGCAATTATCGAAGATAACGGAAGAGGAATTCCAACTGATATTCATGAAAAAACAGGAAAATCTGCAGTTGAAACTGTTTTAACTGTTTTGCATGCTGGTGGTAAATTTGATAAAGATACTTACAAGGTTAGTGGAGGATTGCATGGGGTTGGAGCTTCAGTAGTTAATGCTTTAAGTAATCATTTGGAAGTTTGAGTTAAAAGAGAAGGCAAATTACATTATCAAGAATTTCGCTTTGGAAAACCGGTTAAAGCTCTAAATATTATTAGTGATGTTGAAGAATCTGATACAGGAACAAAAATTAGTTTTTTTCCTGATTATTCAATTATGGATAAAAATGAATTTGAATATGATGTTATTGTGGATAGAGCAAAACAAATTGCTTATTTAAATCGTGGATTAAAATTAATTTTAAGAGATGAAAGACAAGAAGAACCAGAAGATATTGAATTTTACTATGAAGGTGGAATTATTGAATATGTTGAAGCTTTAAATATTTCTAAAAAAGCTCTTCATGAAAATGTAATTTATGCTGAAGGTAAAGAAGTTGGTGATGAAGGTGATATTACTGTCGAAGTTGCTTTACAATATACAGATAGTTATCAGCCAAATATTGTCTCTTATGCAAACAATATTTCAACAATTGAAGGTGGAACTCATGAACAAGGTTTTGTTGATGCTTTAATTAGAATTTTTAATAATTATGCTGGTGAAAATAAATTAATGAAAAACGATAAAGAAAAATTAACTCGTGATGATATTAGAGAAGGATTAACAGCAATAATTTCAATTAAACATGTGGACCCTGTTTTTGAAGGGCAAACAAAAGCAAAATTAGGAAATAAAGATGCTAGAACAGCAACTAATAAAGTATTATCATCTGTTTTATATAAATTTTTACTTGAAAATCCTGATCAAGCTAAAGTAATTATTGAAAAGGTTTTATTTTCACAAAAAATTAGATTTTCAGCTTCTGCTGCTAGAGAAGCAACAATTAAGAAAAATTCATTTGGAATTAGTTCTTTACCAGGAAAACTAGCTGATTGTTCAACTAAAAATGCTGAAATTAGCGAATTATATATTGTTGAGGGAAATTCAGCTGGAGGTAGTGCCAAAATGGGACGTGACCGTGAAACTCAAGCAATTTTACCTCTTAGAGGAAAAGTCATTAATGCAGAAAAAGCAAATATTGTTAAGGTTTTTGAAAACACAGAAATTTTGTCTTTAATCACAGCTCTTGGAACAGGTGTTGGACCAGAATTTAACATTAACAAATTAAGATATCATAAAGTAGTAATTATGACTGATGCTGATGTTGATGGTGCTCATATTAGAACTTTATTATTAACATTTTTATATCATCATTTTAGACCTTTAATTGAGTATGGTTTTATTTATATTGCTCAACCTCCTTTATATAAAATAAGTTATGGAAAATCATTCCAATATGCTTTTTCGGATGCTGAAAAAGAAGAAGTTTTGAAGCAACTTTTACCAAATCAAAAAGCTACTATTCAACGTTATAAAGGACTTGGAGAAATGGACCCTGAACAACTTTGAGAAACTACAATGAATCCAGAAAGTAGAAAAATGCTTCAAGTTCAAATAGAAGATGCAGCTATTGCAGATTTAGTATTTTCAACTCTAATGGGTGGAGATGTTGCCCCAAGAAGAGAATTTATTGAAAAAAATGCAAAATATGTCAAACAAATTGACTTTTAGTCTTCAATTTGAATAAATAAAAACAACTTATGATTAACTTCATAAGTTTTATTTTATAATATTAGTATAAAAATATAAAACAAGAAGGTTAAAATGAAAATAGGATTCCCAAAAGAAATCAAAAATAATGAATTTAGAATAGGGGTAACACCGAATATAGTTAGTGATTTAGTAAAAAATAAACATGAAGTGTTGATTGAAAAAAATGCAGGACTTGAAGCGGGTTTTTCGGATGAAGATTTTATTAAAAGTGGCGCAAAAATATCAACTCAAGAAGAAGTTTGAAAAAGTCCATTCATAATTAAAATTAAAGAACCATTAGAGAGTGAATTCAAATTTTTCAAAAAAGATCAAGTAATTTTTACATATTTCCATTTGGCAACTGACCCAAAATTAGCTAAGGCTTTAATGGATTCGCAAGCAATTGGCTTAGCATATGAATTAGTTAGAAAAGACAATAAAAATATTTTGCTAGCTCCAATGTCAGTAGTAGCAGGAAAATTAGCAATTCTTAATGGGGCATTTTATCTACAAAAACAAAATAAAGGTTTTGGAATTCTTCCAGGTGGAATAGAAGGAACTAGACATGGTAAAACCTTGGTTGTAGGTGGAGGTATTGTAGGACAAAGTGCAGCTTGAAATTCTCTTATAATTGGTCAAAATACAGTTGTTTTAGATAAAAACGAAGCTTTAATCAAACAATTAAATGAATCAAAAGAATTCAAAAATGCTTCAACTTTAAGTAAAGGAAAGTTTGAAGCTTATGTTTCAGATGAGAAAACTTTGACAGAACACATTAAAGATGCTGATCTTGTTGTATCTACAATTCATATTCCAGGAGCAAAAGTAGCAAAACTTATTACAAAAACTCATGTTGAAAGTATGAAAAAAGGTTCAGTAATTGTTGATGTTGCAATAGATCAAGGTGGTTCAGTAGAAACTATTATTGCTCCTACTTCTCATAGCAATCCTATTAGTGAATATAAAGGGATTTTACAATATGCGGTTCCAAATATGCCTGGAGCAACACCAAGGACCGCTTCACTCGCTTTAACAAATGCAACTGAATTTTACATTCACGAAATTGCAAATAAGGGTTTTTTAAATTCAATTAAAAGTGCTAAAGAGCTTTTTGGAGGAGTTTTAGCTTATAAAGGTAAAATGACAAACGAAAATATTGCTAAAGCATTAAAATTAGAATTTGTTCCTTTAGAAAAATTGCTTTAATAATAAAAAAAGATAGATTCCTATCTTTTTATTTATATTTTTTTAAATATTCAAAAAATAGAGTTCATTAATTTACATATAATTGCATTAATATAAAATTAAATTGGGGTATAAATGAAAAAATCAATCAAAAAATTTTTAATCGGAAGCGGGATTAGTTTTTCAATAATTACTCCATCTTTAACAATAATAGCTTGTAGCTCAGTCACTCAAATAAATAAAAATGAATCCACTTTTTTAGAATATGTTAATAACAATATTACAAAAACAGATATTGAAGATGCTGTAAATAATAGATTAGCAAAATTAAAAGATGAAGTATCAAAATGGAATGAAAATAATTTAGAATATTTAAAAATTAATATTGTAAATTCATCTGCTTTTGTAACATCATTTGAAAATGGGACTTTTTCTTATGTGATAAATTTTGATACACAATTACAAGGAATAAACTATACAAGAGAAGAAAAAGCAACTAATCAAAAATTTATTATAAGTGAAGATGTTCAGGGTTCAAAAGATGTTGGATTTGAACTTGAGCTTAAACAAACTAATTCAAGAATAAGCACAAATAGTATCAGATCACAATTTAGAAAAAATATGATTAATGCAAGGAATTTTCTAATAAATACATTTTTAGATAAAACAAATTTAGATGATTTTGATAAAGATCATATGATTGTTAAAAATATTTCAATAAACCATACAAATGATATTCATGGAAGATTTACAGAAGATCAAGGTCAATTTAATAGACATATTGGTTTAAACAATTTTGCTGCTTATTTTAACACAAAAAATCCTGATTTACTTTTAGATGCAGGTGATTATTTTCAAGGTACAGGAGTTTCAGATAGAGATAAAGGTCGTACAGCTTCAATAGTAGCAAATATTATTGGTTTTGATGGTATTTCAGCAGGTAATCATGAATTTGATTGAGGAAAAGAAACTTTTTTAGAATATTCTCAAATGGCTCCTTTTTATTCTTCAAATGTTAAATATATCGATACATTAGGAACAGAAATTGCTAATCAATCTTTTATTCCTGGAACGAAAATCAAAACAATTAAAGGCGATTTACAAGTTGGATTAATTCCTCTAACTACTGAAGATACCGAATTCAAAACAAACCCTGCAGGAATTGCTAATTTAAAATGAGAAAATGTAATTGAAACTACAAGATCACAAATTGCATCTTTAAAAGCGATGGGAATTAATTTAATCGTTGTTTATGGTCATTTAGGAGATGATGCAACTAGTGTAAGAACTTCGATTCAATTAGCCGAAGCAATAGATGAAATTGATCTAATTATTGATGGACACTCACACCAAAGATATGAAATTGGTAAAAAAGTAAATAATGCTTTTTTAGTTCAAACTGGTGATCATACTAGACATATTGGGGAAGTTAATTTTGATTTTGATAAAAGCACTGGAAAAATTGTAAATTATGCAAATAAGTACATTAATTTAGATGAGTTTTTATTAGAAAAAGATTCATTAAAAAGAGTAAAAGAAGCGGATGAGCAAATTGCTACAGCTGCAGCAGCTTTTGAAAAAACATCTTCTACAGAAGCTTTTAAATTTGGCTTTGATTTAGCAACAGGGGTTCTAAATAATGGAACTGTTGAAAGAACAGTTAGAACTTTGGAAACAAATATTGGAAACTTTGTATCAGATTCATTAAAATATTGAGTTGAAAATAATACTAATTTAAGACAAGTAGAAGGCGAACCTGATCCTAAAATTATTTCCATTTTCAATGGTGGTGGAATTAGATCTTCAATTGATGTTGACGCATCTAAAAATTTCATAGTAACTAATGGTCAAATTTTAGCTGTTAGTCCATTTAACAATTTTTTAAAAGTTGTTAAAATTACAGGTAAAGATTTAAAAGAATTATTTAGAATCTCAGCTACTAAGTGACAAGATGGAGGTTTTTTACAAGTATCTAATAATTTAGAAGTAAATTACAGCTTAAACGCAATTGCAAATAATAATTCAAACAATGCAATTTTAGCTACGAATTCAGTTACTTCTATCAAATATGAAGGTGTAGAGATTTTGGATAGTGATGAATTTAATTTAGCAATAAATGATTTCTTACAAGCAGGTGGTGATGGTTTTAATATTTTAAAAACACAAACAGAAATAGTTTCAGGAAGATTACTAACTCAAGTTATAACAGAATATGGTAAGGCTTTGGAAACTTTAAGTCTTGATCCTAATTCAAAATATCGAGATGTTAATTATGAAAAAATTTTTATTAGACCAAATGAAGCAACAAGAATTAAAATTAATCCTAGTAATGATCTTGCAAAGGAAATAATTAATAGATTTAATTCAATTGTAAGTTTATAAAATAATTTTATTTATACTAAAACTAGCAAAAAATAAAATGAGAATAGATTTCTCATTTTATTTTGTTTTTTATTATCAGAATCAATAAGATTAATCTATATCTTTAAATTCTAATTCTCTAATTGGATTTCCACCAGAAGAATGAATATTTGTGTTAAATCATCTCAAGTCTTGATATGTTCCAATAACAACTATTTCCAAAGAATCATCATCTCTTTCATAGATTCTTAAAGTAAAGCTTACTCCATTGATAGGTTCTGGTGTTTTAACAAATTGATTTAAATTTTGATTTGTAACAGTTGAAGCAATAACCAAATTCAAATCACTAAGTAGTGTTAAAAATCTAGGAATTTTTCTTAGTGCTTCTTTAATTGTAATAATTGTTTCATCAATTTGAAATCCTGATACTTTAATAATTTTTGGATTAAATCTTCCTTTTCAAAAAGAAGTAACATGTTTATCTCCTTGGTAAGTACCTGTTATGTAAATATGTAGCTCACCAAATTCTTCATCTCTTCTAATTAAATTCAAAGTAAATTCTACTCCATCAATAGGTTCTGGTGTTATAACAAATTGATTTAAATTTTCATTTGTAATTTCTGTAACTAAAGTACTAGTAAAATCACCTGTTTTATTTAAAGTAGTTATTTTATTTAAAGCACTTAAAATTTTTGAACTATTATCACTAATTTTAAATCCTTTAATGGGTTGTACTGTAGAATCTCTTAAAAAAATGTCTTGAAAATTTACTGAAGAATCAGGAACTATTATAGGTCTTAAAGTATAACCTTGATATGTTCCTGAAATAGCAACAAGCAATTCTCCTTCAGCATCATTTGCAGAAAAATTATCTCTAATATCTTCCGGTAAAAATTCTAATCATTCTCAATTACTGTTAATTAAACTTAAAGAAAAAGTAACCCCATTAGAAGTAGGTGGTGTTTTAACAAATTGATTTAAATTTTGATTTGTAATTTGTGAAGGTAAAGTATTTTTAAAATTTCCAATTAATTCTAATGGTGGTAATTTTTTAATAGCATCTTTAATAGTATCAGCTTTTTGCTCTTCTTTAAAATCGTCAATTAAAAAATGAAAATCAAAGTGATTTGAATGTGTTACACCTAGAGCAGTTCCGCTAATAAATACAGTTATTTCTCCATCTTCATCATTTCTTCCATATGTCTCATCTAAAAATAACTTAAAAGCTACTCCATTTGATTGCTCTGGTGTTTTAACAAATTGATTTAAATTTTGATTTGTAATTTGTGAAGGTAAAGTATTTTTAAAATTTCCAGTTAATTCTAATTCTCCAATTGAACTAATTTCTTTTTCAATATATAATCTTACATCACTAGTTTGACTTGGAGTTAAATTAGTTGAATCTGATATTCCTGCTAGTCCTCTTAGTCCTGCAATTGATGCAATTTCTGTTGATACATTTGGATTTGTAACTGTTCCACAAGCTACAACTGTAATTGTAGGAATTGCAATAGTAGCAATTGTTCCTAATCCTACAATTAATTTATTTTTAATTTTCATATTTCTCACTTTCATAATATTTTTTAACATAATATTTAACTATGCCATAATAAAGTAAATTTAACAAAAAATTAGGCTTAATTATTTTTTAGAATTTATTTTCTTTTAAAGAGAGGAGCTTGGTAAATTTATTAAAAAACAAGTTATTTTGCTTTTTAATAAATATTGAAAGTTTTAAAATAATGATACTACAAATATGAAATATCATTTATAGAAAATTGCCTTCATGAAATTAAATTTAATCTCTTGAAATATTCTATAACTAGTACTTTTTTTTAATTACTAATTTCATATTTTATTTTCTTAGATTAGTCATAAAAATGTGAACTTGTTTCTTGAATTGTCTTGCTTTTTCTTAATTTTAAATCTTTAGTTTTATAGAATAAAGTTTGAAAGAATCAGAATTCTAAAAATTTTTTTATTTAAAGTACGTTTATAAACTTATAGGACATTTAAATTTAAAATGCTTTTGTATCTTTAATAGTTAAATCAAAACTATTATTGTGCCTAAAACACCAGAATTTAAAGTAAAACTTGCTAGAAAATTACTAGATTTTTTAAAAAAAGCAAAAGTAATTGCATTAAAAGATTCTATGAACATTACAAATTCATTTAAATTTTGATTATTTAATTTGTAAGATAAAAAATTACTATGATTAGTTTGTTTTATATTTTATATATGAAAAACTAATTTCTTTAGTAATATGAATTTCTTTAAAATTTAGTTTAGTTGATTCAATATTCTAGTGCCTATTGTTATTATGATTTGCAATTTTAACTATTTCACATGTTGTAATTAAAATTGAAAGAAATGCAAAAGTAGTTAGTACTTAATCCTGAATAAAAATTAATTAAAATTTTTATTTTCAATTGATAAAGAAAAATAAAAGAATTAAAAAGTAAAGATTTGTAATTACTAAGTGTAAAAGATTTTAAATTGAAAATTTCTTTTTTAATGATTATTTTCATTAAGAAAATTTATTTTAAGTTATTTGTAATTGAAGGGAAAATAAATATCTAAAATCAATCAATTGATTACAAAATATAATATAAAGTCTTAATTTTTTCAAGTATGGTTTTTTATTATATTTTTTTAAATGCCTTAAAAGATTAAAACTTTTCTATATTTTATAAAAATAATTTCTATAACAAAAAGGAATAATTGTAAGTTTTCCTAATTGCTTAAGTGTTTTTTACTTGAATTAAAATTTGCAAGAAAAAAGTTTTAAAACTTTAAAAAATTGAAACTTTTTAAAAAGTTTATACAAAAAAGATAAAATTAAAGGAGAAGTATTGAAAAAGAAAATATTAGAAATAATAAGAAAATCAGAAATTCAAAAATTAGAAGAAATTTTTAATGATGGTAATTCTTATAAATATATTATTGAAGGAGTTTTTATCAAAAAAGAAGCTACAAAATCAAATCAAAATATTTTAAATGCAATTGAAAATCTTTCTAAAAGTTTTGATACTAAAATTGAAAATCTTTCAAGTGGTATAAAAAGTATAAACACAAGATTAGATAAAATTGAAAATAGACTTGAGAATGTTGAAAATAGACTTGAAAAAGTTGAAAATAGACTTGAGAATGTTGAAAAAGATGTAGTTTTGATAAAATCACTTCCTACAATTCAAAAAGAGCTTAAAGCTAGAAATATTTAGAATTTGATGCTATAGAATTATAAGAGTAGATATTGTTAACAGTTCTAAAATTAACTTATTTCATTTTATTGAAATTTAGTAAATATCTTAAATAGGTTTTTCTATCTAAATTATTTTCTTTTGCAACACTTATACTAAAAGCTTCGTGTTCACCAATTACTATTAAAAAAGATTTTGCTCTACTAAAAGCTGTATAAATAAGTTTTTTAGATAATAATTTTTTCTGATTTTTAAATATTAAAAAAATTAAAATTTCTGAAGCAGAGCCTTGAAATTTATGAACACTTATTGCATAAGCTAATTTTACTGATTGCAAAAAATTATTCAAATTGTAAGTTATTATTTTATTTCCAAAATCAACACTAATTAAATCAATTTCTTTATTTTCTTTCAATTTAACATTATTAATAAAACCAAGTTCACCATTATAGACATCGTTTTCAGGATCATTTTCAATTTGAATCACCTTATCATTTATGAATAATTTTAAATTTGGAGTTTTATAAAAAGGTTGATTATCTTTAAAATAATGTCTTTGAAAATAATTCTGAAGACTTTGATTTATTTCATTAATGCCTCCATATCCTTCATATTTAATGCTTAATATATTTATTAAATTCATAGTTTCAAAAAAAGTGTAATTATGATGTTTTTTCAATAAAAAGATCAAGATAAGTTGTTAATTTATTAAAATAATTTTCTGAATATCCTTATAAAGGAAAAAAAATTAATTAAATATAAATATTTTGCTAATTTTTAAAATTATTTTTCAATCTTGTTTTGAAATATATACTATATTAAATTATTAAATCAGCAAAAGAAATTTGCTATTTTCAAATATTTAAAACTTTTTATTAAGTTTCTATTTTTATTTTAAAATTAAAATAGACTTTAATCAAAATTAAATTCCTTTTCAGAAAATTCGTGCAAAATTAATTCATAAAGTTCTTTGTAAAAATCTGAATTTGAAAAACCAAAAATTGTTGTTGAATTTTCCTTTGAAAGTTTACTAAAATCAATTTTTTCAACATATTGTTTTATTTCTTCATTTTTGCATTTTATGAATAGATATTGTCTATTCTGAATTAATTTTTTTGGGTTAATAATTTTTTTATTGTAATCATAATAACCTTGTCTATGAACAGCAAAATCTCAATTATATTTTTTTTTATCGAAATATTTTAATGTTTCTTTCGTATTGTTGTGGACAAATAATTCAACATCAGAAGTTAATGCTTTTATTTGCTTTTCCAATCTAAGATTAGATATGGAAACTTTTACTTCTGGGCTAATTCAAATTTGAAAACAACAATTTACATTGTATTCTCTATCATTTACCAAAAAAGAATTGGAATCTATATTTTGTTGAAAAATAAGTTTGGAATCATTTTTTACTTTTGATTGTGTTAAATATCTATTGAAAATTTTTGGAAGTATAAATGCAACAATTCCGCTATGCTCTAAACTTTTATTTAAAAATTTAAGAGCTAAATCTCCTTTTTTTCCAAATGGAGGATTCCCAATGGTGACAGTTTTTTTCTTATTTAAATTCATTTCATTGAAATTTACATCAAAAAAGTCCTTTTTTTCAATAATACTATTATTTTTTGGGTCAATATCAAAAGCCCTTACATTTTTTTTAATATCAACTCCTAATTTATAAAGTCCATCAATAAAATTGCCCGAACCTGCTGACGGTTCAATAAAAGTGTACTGACTTTGATCATTTCTTAAAGAGTAAAAAAGATCAAAAACAATTTTTAGTAAAGAATCTACTATTTTTGGGTTTGTATAAAATTGATCTAGCTTATTATTTTTCATTTTTTAATTCTCATAAATATTTAATAACTAAATTTTCTCAATTATTCTTTTTAGAAAAATCGAATAAAGTTGTATTGCGGGGATATTTATTCTCACCAATTTTGAAATCATCTCTTTGCAAATAATCAATTCTTATTTTTGGATAGATTCCAAAAGGATTTTTCAACTTTTTATTTTCCTCAGCAAGATCTTTTATTTTAACTAATTGGTCTTGTATTTTTTTGATTCATTAAAATTTTCAAAATAATCTATGAATTCTATTCTTATTTCTGGAGAAATATAATCTCCACCTAAAAAATAAGTAAAATTTTTAGAATTTGCAAATAAATTGAATTTGATTTTGGAATATTGGAATTTCATTTTGGTTGTCCATTCGTTTTTTCGGAGTACTTTACTTCTAAAGGAATGATTCAATTTTCTGTAAAAACCAAAAAATCTGGAAAATCTTGCGAACCAAATGGTTGATACACATACAAATATTTATTACTTTCACCTAAAAATTTTCTAAATAAATTTGAAATTGATTCAAAATTTTTTTTATCTAAAACTTGGTCTTTTAGTTTTTTTACTACTTCTTCAAAAACTGATTTTTTGTGTTCTTCGAGAAATTCCTGAAAAAGATTTAATGGATCAGTAATTTTCAATGATGTCTGTTTAAAATGCATTTTTTCTAACTCTGATTTAACCTTATCTTCAAAATCCTTACCTTTTGCACCATAAGATGCAAATTTTTTCAAATTTTTTAATGAATCTATCAATAAATCTAAACCTTTGTCCATAAATAAAGTTTATATTATTTCTTTAAATAAAAACTTTTTTGTTAATTTAAAAACTTTTAGATCTAAAAATGGTAAATAAAAACTAAACTCTAAAATTTATATCTTGTAATAGAGTAGCGATTTTAAAAAATTTTCATTAATCTAACTATTAGATGCAAATAACTCTACTAAAAAATATATAAAACGAACAAAGAAATACTATTCTTAAAGAATTTAAGGAAAATAATTTTTATTTGTTATTTAGAAATTATTTTAAGTTTTAAAAAACTGAAATGAATTTTAATTTAGCTTTAAAATTACAAAAACATCTTTTAGAAATAAATTAAGTATGCTCTATACTTACATAAATAATTCCTACTTACAAAAAAGAAAGTAATAATTTTATGTTTTATCTAAATACATAAGGGTTTTTTACTTAAATTAAAATCTAAAGTAAAAAATATAGATATTTAAAAAAGAAGTTAAAAAATCAAATTAAAATTTTAGAGTTAATTGAAAGTCTTTCTAAAAACATGAATTCAAAATCAGATAGAGTCACATCTAGACTTGAAAAAGTTGAAAAAGATGCAGCTTTGATAAAATCACTTCCTACAATTCAAAAAGAACTTAAAGCTAAAAATATTTAGAATTTGATGCTATAGAATTATAAGAGTAGATATTGTTAACAGTTCTAAAATTAACTTATTTCATTTTATTGAAATTTAGTAAATATCTTAAATAGGTTTTTCTATCTAAATTATTTTCTTTTGCAACACTTATACTAAAAGCTTCGTGTTCACCAATTACTATTAAAAAAGATTTTGCTCTACTAAAAGCTGTATAAATAAGTTTTTTAGATAATAATTTTTTCTGATTTTTAAATATTAAAAAAATTAAAATTTCTGAAGCAGAGCCTTGAAATTTATGAACACTTATTGCATAAGCTAATTTTACTGATTGCAAAAAATTATTCAAATTGTAAGTTATTATTTTATTTCCAAAATCAACACTAATTAAATCAATTTCTTTATTTTCTTTCAATTTAACATTATTAATAAAACCAAGTTCACCATTATAGACATCGTTTTCAGGATCATTTTCAATTTGAATCACCTTATCATTTATGAATAATTTTAAATTTGGAGTTTTATAAAAAGGTTGATTATCTTTAAAATAATGTCTTTGAAAATAATTCTGAAGACTTTGATTAATTTCGTTAATGCCTCCATATCCTTCATATTTAACGCTTAATATATTTATTAAATTCATAGTTTCAAAAAAAGTGTAATTATGATGTTTTTCAATAAAAAGATCAAGATAAGTTGTTAATTTATTAAAATAATTTTCTGAAGAAGCTTCTAGAAATAAAGTATTTTCTGAATTAAATGTAGGAATCAAATCATCATTAACCATTAAAGCATTTTTCATAATATCAAATTTATCTTTTTGACGATAATTGGTTTTTAAAAAAAAGACTTTAAAAAGATTAGATTCAATTAAATCTTTTAAAATTTGACCACCTTTAATAGAAGGTAGCTGATTGTAATCACCTACAAGTATTAATTTTTCTAAATTAGGAACTACTTTTAATAAAGTGCTAAAAACATATGTATCTACCATACTAAATTCATCAATAATAATTACTTTAACATGATCATAATTTATAGTTTTAAAATCAAATTGATTATTATCTTTGTTTCATTTTAAAAAACTGTGAATGGTTTTTGCTTCTTGATTATTTTGTTTTAAAATTATTGTTGCCTTACCTGTTGGAGTTAAAACATGAATTTCTTCATCTTTATAAATTTCCTTTGCTTTTTTATAAATTCTTTTAATAATTGCGCTTTTACCACTACCTGGAATTCCACTAATAATATTAAAAGAGTTATTTAAAGAATAAATTATTGCTTCTTTTTGAATTGAATCTAAAGTTTTAGAATTGATAATTTTTTCTAAATTAAAAGTGTGCTGACTAATTTTTTTTTCAAGACTACTAATGTATTCAAAAATAAATTTTTCGTGATCTTTGAAAAATTCACTAATAACAAAAATTTTATTTTTTATTTTAAAAAAATCTAGATGCTTTTCATTTTTTAAAAAAGTTATTAAATCAGAAAATTTAACTTTATCTAGGCTAATATAACTAAATTTTTCAGAAAAAGATTTGAACAAAAAATCTAAACTCATGTAGGTGTTATTTGAATTATTGGTATAAAGGAAAAGAATTTTGTAAATACTAGCTTTTAAAAATTCTAATTCATCAATTTTCAAATTTAAAAGTTTGTGAATTTTTGTTAAAAGTTCTAATTTTACAGAGGGATCAAAATAAACAATCTTATATAAATTTTCTTTTAATTTATTTAATAGATTTTTCTTGCCATAATAAAAGCTAAATTTTTCTAACAAAGAAATGGGTAAAGAATTAATTATAAAAAATTGATGAGCTTCATAATTATTATAATTATTTTCAATTACTTCTTGAATTACTTTAGCTTTTGATTGCCCAATTAAAATTGAAATGTCTTCAATATGATCCACTATTTTTTCTATAGAATCAATTTTTAATTTTTCAACAATTAAAGTTGCTGAGGTTTTTCCGATACCTGGAAATAGAGAAGATGAAAAAAAATTTATCAATTTTTTTGCTGTATTTGGAAACGTTATTGATGCATTGTTAATATAAAGTGTTTTTTTAGAATCATCACTAAAACTTACATCTAATTCATATTCTAATTCTTCAACTAACATAGATTTATAATCTTTAGCTGGGAATTCTTTTTCTTTCAAATAATTAAATTCGTCTTCAAGAATTGCTAAATTAACAATTTTTATGCCTAAATTATTTGGATTTTTCCAAATAACATTTTTAATTTTTGCTTTTATTTTAAAAGAAGTATTTTTATTCATTATATGTTTTTATTTTACATTAAAGATTTTTCTTTTAAGAATCAAAAAATTTTTAAACATTAAAAATGTAGTAAAATGAAAATGCTATGTTAGATATTAAATTAATTTTAAAAAATAAGGATTTTGTAATTTCAAAATTAAAACAAAGATCTAATTTTAATGTCTCAGAAATTGAAAAATTATATACATTAGGAACTGAAAGAGCAAATATATTGATTTCTTTAAGTGAATTACAATCTAAAAGAAATGAAATTTCTTCAAAAATTGGAGAAGCAAAGAGAAATAAAACAGATGCTTTATTTTTTATGGATGAAGTTGAGAACATTAAGAAAGAACTAAGTATTTTGGAAGAAAAATCAACTAAAATTGAAAACAAAATACAAGAACTGATCTCTTTTATTCCTAACATACCTTTAGATGATGTTCCTTTTGGAAAAGATGATACTGATAATGTCATTCTAAAAGAATTTCCAAAAATTGGTAGAGGACTTGTTAAAGCTAAAAAACCACATTATGAAATTGGTGTAGAAAAAGATTTGATTGATTTTTCTAGAGGGGCGAAATTGAGTGGTTCAAGATTTATTGTCTACAAAAATGCTGGAGCAAAATTAATTAGAGCTCTTGAATCATTTATGCTTGATACTCATGAAAAAAATGGTTATAGTGAAATAATGCCTCCTTTTTTAGTTAATTCTAAAATGATGTATGGAACAGGTCAATTACCAAAATTTAAAGAGGACCTTTTCAAAATAGAGGGTCATGATTTATATTTAATTCCAACAGCAGAAGTGCCAGTTACTAATTTATTTAATAATGAAATAATCGATTTGGAAAAAAACTCAAAATTTAGTTCATTCACAAATTGCTTTCGTTCAGAAGCTGGTAGTGCAGGAAGAGATACAAAAGGCATTATTAGATTACATCAATTTAATAAGGTTGAGCTTGTAGAATTTGCATCCGAACAAAAATCTCTAAGGGCTTTTAATTCTGTTTTAAAAAATGCAAAATATCTATTAGAACTTTTAGAAATACCTTATCGAGAAGTTCTGTTATGTACAGGTGATTTAGGTTTTTCTTCAAGAAAGACAATTGATTTAGAATTATGGTTACCAAGTGAACAAAGATATCGTGAAGTGTCAAGTGTTTCATATTTTGGCGATTTTCAATCAAGAAGATCTATGATAAGATACCGTGATGAAAACAAAAATACTCAATATGTTCACACTATTAATGGATCTGGCTTAGCAATTGATAGAGTTCTTGCTGCTATTTTAGAACAATATCAAAATGATGATGGTTCTATTAGTGTTCCTAAAGTATTAATTCCTTATTTAAATGTTGAAAAGATTTAAATGTTTGAAAAATTTAGTTTAAATTTAAAATATAAGATTAAAAAAATAACTTATTTTAAATAAAATATAGAGTAAAATAATAATTATATTTATATATAGTTTTACTATTAATTTAAAGGAGTTATTATGGCAAAAAAAGATAATGCAAAAAAAGTTTTAAAAACAACTAAAGAAAGCGAAAGTTTTGTTGAAAAATTATCAAAAAACAATATTGATAATACGCCTCCTAAAAATAATAAATTCGCCTATATAATTGGGGCTTCACTTATTACTTTTGTAGCAGTAGGTGTTGGTGTTCCTGTTGGATTAGCTGCACAACAAATTTCACCTACAAATCCTCCAAGACTTAATGACAATTTAATAACATTTACTAATTCGTCTGGGGAAAAAGTTACTCTAACTGTTGGAGAATTTCAAAATTTATTTCAATTACTAAATTCAGAAACACAAAGTGGAAATGTTCAAGCTATTCAAAATTATTTTTATCAATATTTATATCAAATTGAACAAAATGCATCAGTTCAGTATCAAGAAATATTAAATCTAACTAATCCAACTAATGCTGTTGTTAATAATATTGCCTTAAAACCTTTGAGTAGAATTATTGCTGAACAAAGAAATACCTTAGAAGCTAGAGAAAAAAATATCATCGATAACAATCCTGCAGGGACTGCAAGAACAACAGCATTATTAAATTTATGAAGTACTTCATTTAATGGAGCTATTACTAGCGAACAAGCTCTACAAAATTCAATAACAAATGTTATTAAAGCAAATGCTTTGAGAAGATTCAATGTTTCTCAAATAGCATCTCTTACACCTTCCACAAGTGGCCAAGTAACTTCAGATGGATTTAATAGTTTTAGTCAATATGATATAAGCTCAAGAAAATTAAATCAAGATGTTACTTTAAGAAATAAAATTGTTGTAGAACCTAATGGAACATTGAAATTTGTTGATGGAACTACAATTTTAAAAAATGGAGAAAATCCTTTTGCATCTTTTTTAGAACAAAGATTTTTTGCAATGCAAAATATAAGACCAAATGATTCATCATTTAATCAAAATAGTCTTTCTTCTCAGATTGCTCTTTTTACAAGCAACACTTTTGATATTTCTAAAAAAAATCCTTTAGATAATATTAAAAATTATTTTAAAAGTTTAAATTCCCAAAATATTGCTACTTTTAACATTAATGCCACCCCAAATACAAGTGACCCTCTTTTACCATGAACTATAAGTGCAAATGTTTTAGTAAAATTATTTTCTTACACAATGAATCCATTAACAAATAAACCAAGTTTAAATATTGATTTAATAAGAAATTGAAAAGGTATTAATTCTAGTTCAACTGACCTTGCAAGAAGAAGACTTGACTCTCAGTTATTGAATACAGTTAGTGATAATGGGACTAAAAATAATTTAGGTTCTAGAGGAATTCAAGACACTCTTGCTTTATTAAATGCTCAAGATGCAGGTTCAATTTTACCTTTAATAGAAAATACTTTCACAAAAGTCGAAAAAGACATCTTAACAGATATTATTAATAATATAAATTCAAATATATTCGCAAAGGCAGGAATTGATATTAATCAAATTACAACTTTTGCAAATTCTACAAATGCAACACAGCAAATAATACAAGCTAACACTAGAATTTCAAATATTTTAAATGGAAATTCTGGTGTTTCTGGATTGAATGCTAGTGAGGTGACATCTTTAGCTGGTAGAGCACTTCAGCAATCATTTGCTGTTGGTAATCAAGGAAAACTTGCAGAATCTTACTTGTTACCAGACGGAAATATAATTACGCTTTCTTCTACAGGTATAAATATTAATTCAGTTAAAAATTTTAATTCTATAGATTCATATTTAAGTGCAATTAAAGATGACTTGCAATTAAGTGCAAATACTACTTTTGCAACAAATCAAAATATAACTTTTAATTCTGATAATATTTTTGCTACTCAAAACTCAATAGCTAATATTAATACAGCAAATTCTGATCAAAGAATTCTATTTAATTTTTTAAGTTCAAATACCGAAGAAACAGTTGAGTTTAGAAAATTTTTATTATTACAAAATAACACTTCATTAACAACTTCTAGCCCAACAAAATTCTTAGATAAAGATATTAACAATGCAATTGAAACTCTAAGAAGTTTTATAAATAGTGCAGAAACAAATAGATCAATTAATGTACAAACTAAAATTAATGATTATATTAATTCTCAAATAAATAGTAATTTGAAAGAAAACTATATTTTTAAAAATAATCAATGAATAATTCAAAATAATAATTCTCCGTTAGATGCTATAACAACAACAATCAATACAATTACACAACATGCAACAAATGTTATTACTTTAAATTCATTAAATGGATCAGATATTTTATTTGAAGGTAATTTAGTTAATTTTACATCAATAATTTTAGAACAAAATATTTACAATATAAATTTAGATTCGAATTCAAATCTTAATTTTTATGACCCTAATTTATTGGATATAAAAAGTGTTTTTGTTGAAAACAATCCAAATAATTTGTCAAATCTATTTAATTTGCTTATTGTTGCAAATTCCAGAACAAATGAAATTGGAAAACAAAAAACACAATTTGAACTTTCTTTAGTAAATGGATCTACTTTACAAAGAGGAGAATATAAAATTGTTATTGAAGCAAATATTGCAACAAATGATTTTTCAAATAATATAAATTCTACAAATAAAGAATCAAGTATAACTAAGAGTTTTGAATTCAAAGTTATAATAAATTAAGGAAAAAAATGAAAAAAAGACTTTTACTTTCAATTGCAACTCCAGCAATTTTATCAACTTCATTAGTTGTTGTTGCATGTAGCACAAATGTACAAGACATTAATGTTAGTGCTTCATTAACAACAGAGCAAGCTAGAGCTGCTGTTTTGCAAACATGAGTTAATGGAATATTAAATGCAAACTTAAATGTTGAATTTCCAAAAACTACAAATGAGCCCTCAATCGATGTACAAAATGCATTTAAAGGAACATGAAATGATGCCGAAACAGTTTTTACTTTTTCTAATAATTCTTCTGCATTTATAAACTTTAGAAATGATGCTGTAAGTGCTTGAAATTTTTATCAAGCAATTCAAATTCAGCAAAATAAAAGTTTTTGAATTGAGTTTAAAAGTAATACTTTAGAAAGAAATGGGATTTCAATTATTGATTTTAACCCTGAAAGAGATAAAACTTTACCTTTAGCAGGATTTATAAATAATAATTCTTACTCAAAAAGTGATTTAAATTTTTTAGGAACAAACATTTTTGTACAAATGTATAATATTAATCAAAGTACAATTTCTAACACAATCAATCAAATGATTTTGGCTAAGCATTATTTTTCAAAGCAAACTGAAAATAATATAAAAAACGGAACAGATTATAATACTGTAATTGGAGCTTCGGGAACATCAAATGCAAAAACCATTTTAGAATCAATTGATGTTTCAAATCCAAATTTTTTGTTAATTAAATATTTATTAGAAAATCAAGTTTCTGAAAGATGAGAATTTAACCAAACTCAAAATACAAATAATTTTTTGAATACTAATATTAATACAATTGAAGGTGAAAATGGCTTTAATGCTTTGTTTAGAAATAATAATATAGCATTAAATACAAAACAAAAATTAGAATCTTTAATTGGTTTAAACGATAATATCAATTGAAATATTTCAGCAAATAATTTACCTAATATTACAACATCATCAAATAGTAGTTCAAACATTGTAAATTATAGAGGATTTTCATTTCAAAATACAGGAGCTCCAATAATCAATTATGATATCGCAACTTTAAGAGCTGCTACAAGAATTGAAAGTGGTTTTGTTCATATTACAAAAACAAATAATATTTATAGCTTGAATGAATTAATGAGAAATAATATTGTTAAATTTTATCTTGAAGAGGCTGCTACTCAAGTTCAAAATTTAAATATAAGTTTAAATAATAATCAAATAACTGATGTCTCATTGTTAAAAGAAGATAATTTTACTTTAAGTGAAAATGCAGGAAGTGTATTTAATTTTAAATTGAATAGAGTATCTAGAATTGTAAACACTAGTTCAATTGATTTAAATGTTAAATTAGACTTAAATTTAGCTAGAGCAAATTTAAGTAATGATGTAAGAAGAATTTTAGAAAATTCAAGCATTTTAAATTCATTAAGAGAACTGAATTTCAATATAAGATTAAACACAAAATCTTCTGAAACAAATTCTATAATAAATCAAATAAGTTTGGATAATAGTGTCTTTTCTGATAATTTAAATCTAAAATATGGAGGGTTATTATCTGAAACTAATATTTTATCTCTAATAAATGACGACCTAGTTACTTCTGTTCCTATAAATGTTACAGCTTCTTCAGCTACACTTACATATTTTAATAAAGTGGTACCATTATTTAATGTTAATTCTTCAAGATTTACTTTTATTAATACTCCTTGAGCAGAAACAATAGATAATAATAGAGCAATTGTAAAAGAAAATTTGTACTATTCGCTTTTTACTCAAAATAGAACTTCTATTTTCAATCAAATGAAAACATTTTATGTAAAACTTGGAAATGTTTTGGAAATAAACAATAATCAAGCTTTACTAGATGCAGCAAGAACTGAAGGTATTTTAAAACTTTAACAAAAGGATAACTATGTTGCAACAAGAAACAATTTTTCAAAAAATCATTAATAAGGAAGTACCAGCAAAAATTATTTATGAAGACAGCAAGACTATTGCTTTTTTAGATATTAAACCAATTTCTAAAGGGCATTTTTTAGTTGTACCTAAAAATTTTAGCAGAAACTTAATTTCAATTGATGATGAAGATTTAATTAATTTAATGATGGTTGCTAATAAATTAGCAAAAAAATTTATGAAAGAAAATAAGGCTAGTGGATATCAATTGCATGTAAATAATGAATCTGATGCAAGGCAAGTTGTTTTTCATACTCATGTTCATATTATTTTTTCATATCCTAATGAATTATTAAGTGACCAAGAACATCATTTTAATGGTTAAAAAAAACATCTAGTAATAGATGTTTTTTTAAAGATTTTGCTTTTTCTCATACTCAATTGCTTTTCTTTTGTTTGTTAATCTTTTGCCCATTGTTAAAGCAAAAATTGAAATCAAAATAGAAAAAATAAATGTTCCAATTCCAATAAAAGTATAAATATAAGGATCAGAAACAGACTTTAAAGTATTTGGTAAAATTGTAAATACCATTGATATAAAATCAAAAAAACCTATCAAAACAGCAATAACAAAAGCTAAAGTAATATAATTTCTTTCAGTTGTGCGCTTGATTTCCTCATTTTCTTTTTTGATTTTAGAGCTCAAAATATCTATTGAGTTTTTTAGGTTATTTTCATTATCCATTTTTTGAATAATATTTTTAATGGGTAATCCATAAAAATGGTCATATCAGTCAAATTGCAAATCATCTAAATTTTGGATTGCTTCTTTAAAGATAAATGATTTGTATTTTATGTCTGAATTCAAAATTCTATTAATTTCAAATTCAATATGATTTTTTTCTGAAATTTTGGATTGCAAATAAATCACAGACCAAAAATAATTATTGTAAACTCTTCTATTTTCGTCTTTAACAACAAGAATTTTATTGTTTTGAACATCAACACTTACTGGATCATTATTTTTCAAAATAACAATTGAATTTGTTGTTACAAATGAAGCATAATCATAATTTATTTCTGTAATGTAATCATCTAAATTTTCAATAATAGAGTTTGAAAAGGACATATTTTGACTTGAATCTAATGAATTTAAAAGTTGCCTATATTCAATTAAAGTTGAATTATTAGGGCTGATACTATAAAGTTCTGGGAAGGCAATTAATAAAAAGAATGCCTTGAAATTCAAATCTTCTAGTATAGATTTTCTATCAAGCATTTGAATTTTTGTATTTGGTAGAATTTCAAAAGAAGAAACCAAATCACTTAAAGAAATATCTGAAGTATTTGCTTGAGAATAATCTGTTAAAAAGTCTACTAATTCTTTGGCTCTATCAATTTTCTTAATTCTAATATTTTTTGAGTTTTTTTCATTTAGATAAAAATTTTTATAAATATAAGAAGTTAAAGCATTAAAATCTTCTTGATAATTTTGGTCCTTATTATCTGTCAATCTAGCTGGTTTATTTAAAAGCCCTAAAATTAATTCAGGTTTTTCAGAAGTAAAATAAGTGTTAATTTCTTGTAATAAATATAGCATTACTAAACTAGTAATCATCATCATGTAAAAAGCTTGGTCTTCATAAAATTTTCTTTCTTCATTTGAAAATGATTTATATTTCAAAAACTTTTTATCAATAAATTTTCTTCAGTTATCTTGCAATTCTTCAAGGGAAACTTGTTCAAAATTGATAACTTTAGCTCAATCTTTGCTATATCCTTGAGAAGATTTTTTTGTATTTGTATTACTAAATTTTGAATTTGATTTATTTGTTGATTTAGTTCCATTAATGTCATAAACAATATTTAAGATATTATCTAAAGTTAAAGGATAAAGTTGAGCAGTTCAAAACTTTTTCATAATTGAATAAAAATAGACTTTATCAACACTTTCTTTAAAATCCAAATCAGTTTCATCATTTCCGACATTTAAAGAAAATCCACCTGAAATTCTATTAGTTTCATGATCTAAATAAAAAGCTAGCTGAATTTGTTCTATAAATGGAAATAAATAATTGTCTCGATTAATATTTATTGCGTAAGAAAAACGAGAATCTTCGTGTTTATCTCCTAAGATTTCAAGATCATTATGATTGGCTTTAATTCTTATAAATAAAGGTTCGTTAAATTCATCTTTACCAATTTTTTGAAAAAGTTCTGTGTTACGAGTACCTGTTAGAGCAGCAACTTTTTTTAAAGCTAAATTAATCATTCTTAAAATCTTTTCAGGTTTAGCTAAATTTTCAATTGTCTTTATTGCTTGAAGCTCTTCATTTTCTAATTCATTTTCAATTCTAGGAAGAATTTTTTTCAAAAATATTTTGTTTTGATGATTATTTAAATTAGAAAAAAATTTTTCATTAACATTTTTAATGTAAAAAGGAAATATTGTTCTTGTTTTCAAACTTTTAATAAAAGTTTCCTTCTCAAATGTGTTGAACTCCATAATTCAACCTCCTTTTAACAAAAATTTTACAAACTTAGTTCATATAATAATTTTACACCATTATAAAACATATTAAGTAACTTATGGCCTTGAAAAAGTGAATTTAAAATTAGTTAACTTACAAAATCACTTGTGATATTTTTGTCATTAAAATTTTTATTAATTTTTTTTGATACCCAAACAACATGTTCATTTCAATGGGATTTGAGAATATGAAGAGTTTCAAAAAGAAAATGATCTTTTTTTGTACTTGTTTTAAGTAATTCTTCATAAGAATTTTTACAAGAAATATCACAATAAGTTTTTTGGTGTTCTGAAAAATTTTCAAGTGTCAATTCAAATTTGAAATGACCTTGTGAAAGTTCAATATTAAAAATTTCAAGATCATATAGAAGTAGTCCTAAATCTTGGGTTTTATATTTTTTTGGTAAACTATCAAATCATGATTTTGCTTGAATTTCAAATTCTTTGAAATCATTCAAAATTTCTATTATCTTAAATTTTTTCATATTATCATTTTGATGAATCTCTAAATTTCTCATCTACTAAATTTAAATCGCTCAAGATGTTTTTTTCAAAAACTTTTCTCTTCTCTCCACTTTCTTTTAATAATTCTTTTGCTTTTGAAATAATTTGCTCTTTAATATCAAAGGGAATGTTTGCTGGAATAGTAATAATTGAGCCATCTTCTAATTTAATTTGCTCATTTTTAAAATCACCATCTAAATTTTGGAATTTTGCTGAAGGATTATTCATAATTATTTTTAAGGAATTAGTTGCAATGTCTTCGACAAGTTGTTCAAAATGTTTTGTTCCAATTTCCGTATAAGTTTGAAAAGGATTTTTTTGTGAGTATTGAACAAGATTTACACTTTGCCTTAATTTATCCATTAAATTAATATGATTTTGTCACTTTTCATCAAGAGCTGAAATAATTGCTCTTCTTTCAAAGAGATTAGTTGGTAATTTACCAGATTTTTCTACTAAAAATTCTCTCATTTTCCTATACTCTCTAATCAAAATATTAGATAAATGCTGAGGAATTTCTTCATTAATGTAATTATTAAAATCTTCCAAAGTGAATTTAAAATCACAAATATTCATATATTCTTTATTTACAAAATTTACTAATGCTTTATGGTCTAAAGCACCTGTTCTTGTATATAGTTCCCCATATTTAATAATTTGTTTTGAATTTCTTTGAATCATTTTTTCAACAACAAGTGATAAGTCATCCTGAAGTAAAATTGAATCTCTTTGAGAATAAATAATATCTCTTTGTTGTCTTATTACATCATCATAATTTAAAACATTTTTTCGATTATCATAGTTAAAACCTTCAATTTTTCTCTGAGCTTTATCAAATGCCTTTTTTATTTGTTTATCAATAATTTCATTATCTTTATACTCAGCAAAAATTTCTTTTCACTTATCTTGTAATGAAAAACGTCTTATCAATTGATCATCAATTGAGATAAAAAATCTACTTTCACCAACATCACCTTGTCTTCCACTTCTTCCTTTAAGTTGATTATCAATTCTTCTTGCCTCAGATTTATCTGTACCTAAAACAAATAAACCACCTTGCTTTAAAGATTCTGCATCAGGTTTAATATCGGTTCCACGACCTGCCATATTTGTTGCAATTGTAATTGCTCCTGCAATTCCTGCTTTAGCAATAATATCCGCTTCATTTTTATTTTGTTTAGCATTTAAAACAGTATGAGGTAAATTCTCTTTAAGTAATAGCTGATGCAAGTATTCTGATTCTTCAACTTGAGAAGTACCTACTAAAATAGGTTGCTTTTTAGCATGTAATCTTTTTATCTCTTCAACAACTGCTTTATATTTTGCTTGAAATGTAACATAAACTTTTTCAGGGTGATCAATTCTTGCAATTGGAACATTAGTAGGAATTTCTGTAACTCTCATATTGTAAATATCTATGAATTCTTGTTCTTCTGTTTTACCCGTTCCTGTCATTCCTGATAATTTTTTAAATAGACGAAAAAAATTTTGGTAAGTAATTGTAGCTAAAGTTTTAGTTTCAGGATCAATTTCAACTAGCTCTTTTGCTTGAATTGCTTGTTGTAAACCCTCAGAATAACTTCTTCCTTCCATTATTCTTCCAGTGAAAGTATCTACTAATTCAATTTTCCCATTTAGAACAACATACTCAACATCTTTTTTCATAACTTTATGAGCTCTTAAAGCATTTTGTAATCTATGTATTAATTCGCTATTTTCTAAATTGTATAATGAATTAAAATTGAAAAATTTTTTAGTTTTTTCAATTCCTTGAGCTGTTAAATTTATTGCTTTTGTTTCCTCATCAATTGCATAATCAACGTGATCTAAAGTTCTTACAAATTGATCAGTAACTGCATAAAGAGAAACTTCATCACTTTTTCCACCAGAAATAATAAGAGGAGTTTTTGCTTCATCTATCAAAATTGAATCAACTTCATCAATTAAAGCAAAGTTCAAGTCTCTTTGAACTTTTTCTTCAAAAGAATTAACCATATTATCTCTAAGATAATCGAATCCTAACTCTGAATGAACAGAATAAGTGATATCACATTTATATGCTGCTCTTTTTAAATTTGATGGCATGTTCGCTTTGTTTAATCCAACACTTAAACCTAGTCATTTAAAAACCTCGCCCATCTCAGCAGCATCACGTTCTGCTAAATATTCATTTACAGTGCTTACAATTACTCCACTACCTTTTAAAGCATTTAAATAAACAGGAGCAATTGAAGTAATTGTTTTTCCTTCTCCTGTTTTCATCTCTGCAACTGAACCAAAATCTAAAATTAATCCACCAATCATTTGAACATCATAGGGGCGTTTTTTTAAAACTCTAAAAGTAGCTTCTCTTGCAACTGCAAAAGCATCAATTCTAATTGATTCTAAAGAAACATTTTTTTTCAACTTCTCTTTAAAAACATTTGTCATGTTTTTTAATTCTTCATCACTAAAGGCAAGATATTTTTCTTTTAAATCATTAATTGACTTTAACATTGATTCTGCTAATCTAAATTCAAGTGATTTAATGTTTTTTAAAAATTTCATATTGTAATTTTACAACAAAAAAACCTTTTTAAAAAAGCAAAATTTTAAAAATAAACCCAAACCGTAAAATAGGTTTGGGTAAAAATTTAGTTTTAAATTATTTTTTAACTGGTTTTTTTGTTGCTGCTGCAGGTTTTGCAGCTGGTTTTGCAGCTGGTTTTTTTGTTGACATTTTAGAATCCTTTCTTGTTTTTTCTTCTGTTGGTTCAACTACTTTTTTTGTAGTTGACAATTTGGGTTCTTCTCCAACAGAATTTTTTTCAATTGCATTATGTTTGATTAAAAATTCTAAAATTTTTTCGTTTACGATCGCTACTTGAGCTTGTTGTTGTGTAATCATTGATTTTACTGAATCTAAACTTACATTATATAGTTTTGCAAACTTTTTATATTTAACATCATAATCTTCAGGTTGAGCTTCAATTTTTTCTAGTTTAGAAATTTCTGTGTAAATTAAAGCTTCTTTCAATTTCAATTCTGATTCTTTATTTAAATTAGTTACAAAATCTTTTGAGTTCATATTAAGCATTTTTAAATATTTTTCTACTGTGAATCCATATTTTTTAACATCTTTTTCAAATTCTCTAATGGCATTAGTAGTTTCTTTCATTAAGATTAATCTAGGAACTGGAATTTCATTTTCATTCATTATTTTTTCAAAAATATCTTTTTTAAAACTTGCCTTTGATTTTTCATCTTTTTCATTTTTAATAAGATCTTTGAAATAATTTTCCATTTCTGCTAAAGTTTTTAATTTTGGATTATTAAGAAACTTAACTAGATCATCGTTTTTAACAGGTTTTTCCTTTGTAAAAACATCATTGATTTTTACATCAAAAATTGCTTTTTTTCCAGCAAATTTACTTGAATGATAATCATCTGGAAATGACACCTTAACTTCTACTTTATCTCCTGATTTAAAACCAATAAGTTGGTCTTCAAAATTATCAATAAAAGATTTTGAACCAATTACTAATTCATGTGAAGATGCTTTTCCGCCATCAAATTCTTCTCCATCAATTTTTCCAACATAATCAATATTAACAGTGTCTGTTTTTGCTACTTTTCCTTGATCTTTAGTTTTCTTAATTAATAATGCATTTTTTTCTCTTATTTTTTCAATTTCTGAATCGACATCTTCCTTCGAAACTTTTGCTCTACTTAAAGTTACTTTTAAAGATTTATAATTTTTTATTTTAAATTCAGGATAAATTGGATATGAAAATTTCAAATCAAGTTCTGCATCTGACATTTTTTCAACTTCATAAATTGGTGAATCAAGAACAATATAACTCTCATCTATTGATTCAGATGCAATTTTTACTAAATCATTTGCAATTAGTTTAACTGCTTCTTCTTGAATTTGTTCTGGATTTAAGTGTTTTTTAGCAGCTTCCACACTTGCTTTTCCTGGTCTAAAACCTTTGATTTTTAAAGTTTTCGCTAAATTTGAAAGAGCTAAATCTTGTTTTGCTTTTCATAATTTTTTTTCTGAAGAAACAACTACATTTATTTCTCAATCTTTTTTGTTAATTTCTGTTTTTGTCATAAAGTCTCCTATGTTTTTTTCTTTTAAGAATTGTTTGAAAAAATCCTACTATATATAATATCACATAAAGGAGTTTTTTCCTCATCCTTTTCGATACCCAATAATTTTTTAGCAATGTAAATAAATTCAGTGCTATAGTCTTTTTCTCCAATAAGAATTGCCTCTGGAAAAACAGTTGCACAATATGAATTTAAAATTTCTAGAGCCACATTAGTTATAGAAACATCCTTAAATGTTTTTTCATTAATTTTATTCCTATTTAATAAATAAAATGAGTTATTTACTAATGATTTGTTTTTGACTGGATTGAGTGATTCTTTACCAATTTTGAATTCAAAATTTATATCTTGTTCACATAAGAATTCATAGATAGAGGCCTTTATTTGAATTTCGATTTCTTCTTTTTGAAATAGCTGGTTAATTTCATTAATAAAAGGTCTTAAAGCATAGTTTCTCAATTCAGCTAAAGCAAGGGGTTTTAGTCTTCTATTTTTTGAAATCAAAATCTCTAAACATTCACTTGGACTTAATTTTATTTGAGCACGATTATTTTCGTAATTTTGAATTGCTTTAAGTAAAAGTTCCCTAAAAATATTTTCATATTCTTTTGGAATGTATGGAGCATTTAGTTCTTTTTCGACTAAAAATAAGGCTTCTTTAGAATTTTCCAATATTTTAGTCTTGATTTTTTCCACTATTACATCATAGTAATTTTTTGGACTATTTGAACTTCTTTGTTCATTAGAATCAGGCATAATATCATTTTACATTTTTTAACCATTTTTTTATAATTTTTAAACTAATATTTTGAAAGCAAAATTTAATAAAAAATAAAATATATAATTTCGCAAAAAATGCAAAAAAGCATAAAAAAATGGCGATCTCGACAGGAATCGAACCTGTGACAACAAGCTTAGAAGGCTTGTGCTCTATCCGACTGAGCTACGAGACCACACAAATTTTATTATAATATAAAAATTTTTATTTTTTTAAATATGTGAAGACGAATTTTCCTTTATCAATAACATGGCCTTTGATTGCTCTATGTAAATCTGCTAAATTAAAATTCTTAGCCAAATTCAACTTTTCTACATTTAAAGCGTAAATTCTTATAACATAGTCATGACTTTGATCAGGTGGATAAGGACCAAAATACTGTGAAGCAAGTTCGATTGTTGGAGCTCTAAAAGCTTCTGGAACAATTCCTTTTGGAGTTCTTGAATTTACACCTTGTAAAATGCTTTGATTTTTTAAGCTAGCACCTTCTTCTAAAGAGTTTGTTTTTATATTTGCAACTACTCAGTGAATAAATGGAAATCCAACTACTCCACTTGCTTCATAATCAATCATTTCTAGTGCATATGATTTTGCTCCTGAAACTTCTTCTCATTCTAGGTGTAAAGAATGTGAAGGCGCCTGATTTTTGTCCATTTTATTACCATATCCTCCAAAATCAGGATGCAAAATTGAATTTTTAACATTGTTTGATTTTATTTTCATATATCTCCAAATTTATAATAATTGTTTTTGTTTAATTTTAAACAAAAACCATTAGACATAACACTTCTCGATGTGGCTGCTTCATTTCTGTCCTGACCAAGTTACAAGGTTGCTATTCTAATGGCTCTTTTATTATATACTTTGTTTTAGATTTTGCTAAATTTTATTTGAAAATGTGTTTTTGAGGTAGTATGTTTTTTTAAAAATTGAAAAATAAAATTGAAAATTAAGAAAATTAAAATAAAAATATAAAATTAAGTTAATTAATAAATTATTTTAAGGAGTAATATGGCAGAAAAAGTAGTAATTGTTGAGTCTCCAAATAAAGTAAAAACAATTTCAAAATATTTAGGAAAAGATTATGAAGTTCTTGCTTCTGTAGGGCATATTGTAAAATTACCTGCTTCAGGAAAATTTCAATTAGGAATTGACTTAGAAAATTGAGAGCCACAATATGTTCTAGATCCAACAAAGAAAAAAGTTGTTTCTGAACTAAAAAAAGCTGTTAAAAATGCAAAAGAAGTTTTCATTGCAACTGATTTAGATCGTGAAGGAGAAGCAATTGGTGAAAATCTTGTTCATTTTTTAAATTTAGAGGATAAATATTCAAGAATTAGGTATGGAGAGATTACAAAAAATGCAATTTTAACAGCAATGGAAAATCCAACAAAACTTGATTTAAATTTAGTCAATGCTCAAAAAGCAAGAAGAATGTTAGATAGAATTATAGGTTTTAGATTAAGTAAATTGATGGCTTCAAAATTATCAAATTATCCAACAAAACCTACTGCAGGAAGAGTTCAATCAATTGGTTTAAAACTAATTATTGATCGTGAAAATGAAATTAAAGCATTTGAACCTGAAAAATATCATACTTTGGAGGCAAAAATAAGTGAAGATGTAGTTGCCGAATATTTTAACTCTAATCATGATGGAGATCATCGTAGTTGAATTTATCCAAAAGATATTGAAAAAATTAAAAAAGAAATCAAAGGACCTTTGGAAGTAAAAAGTATTAAAACAGGACAAAGAACAGAAGCTCAAATTACTCCGTTGAAGCAATCTGTTGTATTTCGTAAAGTTCAAGGAAGTTCAAATGTTATCCAAAGTGCAATGCAAAGGCTTTATGAAGGTTATGATGAAGGTGGCTTAATTTCCTATCCAAGAACTGATTCCACAAGACTAAGCCAAACTTTCATTAATGAATCTAAAAAATATATTGAAAAAAAATTTGGAAAGCAATATTTTTCAGAATCTATTAAAGGTGTTGCAGGTGACCAAGATGCCCATGAAGCAATTAGACCAACAGATGTTAGTTTAACACCAGAAATGGCTGTTGCTAAATATGGTATTGAAGGAGCTGAACTTAGAGTTTATACTTTCATTTACAATACAACTTTACAAGCATTAATGAAATCACCTATTCGTTCTACTTTAAGGTATGAATTAGAAAATAATTCTCATAAATTTAAATTATCAAGTAGTAAAGTAATTTTTGATGGATATTATGTAATTGATGGATACGATAGAGATAAAGAATTGCCTATTTACACTGAAGGTCAAAAAATTGAAGTTAAACAATATGTTTATTCTGATCATGAAACAAAACCTCCTGCTAGATATAATGATGGTACTTTAATTCAAATGCTAGATGATTTAAAAATTGGGCGTCCTTCTACTTTTGCAGCAACAGTAAGCAAACTTAAAGAAAGACTTTATGTTAAAGCTGAAGCTACTAATTTGGAACCTTCTGATTTTGGTTTCCAAGTTCTGGAAAAACTTTTAATTAGCTTCCCTGGAACAATTAATGAAGAATATACAGCTAAAGTTGAAGCTGATTTAGATTTAATTGCAGAAAATAAAATTGATTATAAAAAAGTTTTGCAAGATTTTTGAGACTTATTTAGTGAAACTCTTGATACTGCATATTTAACTTTAGAAAGAACGATTCTTATTCCAGAGCAAGTTGGAGAAGAGTGTCCAGATGATGGAGGAGTTTTAATTTATAAAAATTCGCGTCGCGGAGATCGTTTTATAGCTTGTGCTAACTGGCCTGAATGTACATTTACAAGAAGCATTGCTAAGAAAAAATGATTTAATAAGAAAAAATCTACTGAAGAAATCAATTAAAAGAAACATAAATAAAATTTTAATATATATAATTAAAACATCTATTGTATTTATATAATAGCTAAAATAAAAGAGCCGGTACTTTGTTTAGGTAATAAGATGGGAGTAGAACTTATTACTAGTAAAATAAAATTTACAAGCAAAGTACTTCATCCACTTTTTAATCCATAATTACTTTTGAATTAAAAGCTTTTTTATTTTATTTATAAGGAGTTATCTAATGAATAAAATAAAATTATTGACAAATGAACAATTACATAGCAATGTTGAAAAATGAAAATGAAATAAAGCGAATGTTTCAAATTTTTTAAAAACAAATTTTTATCTATCGATTAAAGATATTGCTTTGATGGGAATTTTAATGGGATTATATCTAATTGTTGCAGCTCTAGTTAATTACACTTTAATTGGTGTTACTAGAATTAATTTTGATTACTTATTTTTTATTCTTATTGGTATAATTTTTGGTCCTTTTAAAGGAGCTTTTTGAGCTATTTTTGCAGACACATTTTCTTTGTTATTAACTGGAAGAATTGCTTTTTGACTAATTCATTATGCAATAACTCCACCTTTAATTGCAATTATTTCATATTTTTTCTTTCTTTTATATAGGAATAAAAATGACAAACTATTTGTAATTCCTTTTAGTTTATCAATTGTATCTTTAGCGAGTGTTTTTGCAGTGTTTTCTTTAGGTTGAATCAGAAACAATTTAAAAATAGATGGATTAAATGGTCAAGTGACTTTTTTTGCTATTCTAGCAATTTCGCTAATTTCTGTTACTGTTATTTTTATAAATATTTTTTGTTTTTTAAAATACATTAGAACGGGGAAAAACATTTATAAAAGAATTATTTATATATTAGCATTAATAATTTTCATCAAAATATTTGCTAGATGACTATGAGGGCCAATTGCTTTTATTGAATATTATAATGTTTTTTTAGCAAAAGGAAGGGTACCATTTACTTTGCAAAGAAATTTTCCTATTATTTCTTTGAGAATTATTTTAAAATCTGCTTTAGTTATTCCTCTTTTTACTTTACTTATTATACCTTTAGTAGATGTTACAAAATTATTACAAAAAAAATATTTTTACAAATATGACTATTCTAATAGTTATATTTAATTTAATATAAAATTAAATTATGACTAAGCGAGAAGAAAGAATTTCTTTAATAAACATTCTATACAAATATGAACTAATGGAATGAAAAATTGATTCCCAAAAAATTTTTATAGAAGAAGAAGTATCAAAACATAATTTAAAAATTGTTGAATGAATTGAAAAAAAATATGATTCAATAAAAAAAATGATTCTTTCAACTTTTACTAAAGATTGAGAATGATTTAGAATTAATCCTTTGATAAGATCAATTTTGTTAGTAGGCACTTTTGAACTTGCTTTTTTAGATAAAAAAATTGTTATTAATGAAATGATTGAAATTACAAAAGAATATTGTGAGTATGACAAATTTAAATTTGTCAATGGAGTTTTAGATAATGTATCAAAAATATATGCTGAACTTAAGAATAGTAAAAAAGAAAATTAAAATAATTAAAAGAAAATTAAAGTCAAAGAAAAAATTAAAAAATTACAAATTAAAATTTCAACATAAACAAATGAGATTTTTACTTTCAAAAATTGCACTAATATTTAACGAAAAAGCAAATGTAGAATATTTAATAAATTTAGAAATTAATTTGATAAAAAAAGAAAAACAGTTCCATTTATTTGATGAATTTGTAGAATATATTGGAAAAAATGCAGAATGAAATTTCAAAGATGCAAATTGAATTTATTTAAGTAAATTTTTATTTTACATTTACCAAATATCATCTTTTTATTATGATGAAAAATATAAAATAAAAAATATTTATACAAAAGAAAATTTTACTGAATTAAATTCAAAAAAAAGAGACGAATTAACTAACTTTGTTAACGATTTGAAGAAACTAAATCCAAATTTTAACTTATGATACAAGCAGATCTTGATTTGGGTTTTGTAGATTTAATATTATTGATGTTATTATATTTAAATGAAAATTAAATTAATAGATAGAGTGATAGAAAAATTTGACTTTACTAATTCAAAAGCTAGCTTATTAATTAGAAATAAACAAATAATTGTTAATAAAAAAATTATTGCTGACCCTAATTTTTTAACTATTAAAGATGATGAAATTTTATTAAATAACAAAAAAGAATATGTGTCAAGAGGGGCGTATAAACTTTTAGATGCAATTGAGGAATTTAATTTAAAAAAAGAAATTAAAAATAAGATTGTTTTAGATATTGGTAGTTCTACTGGAGGATTTATTGAAGTATTATTAAAGTATGGTGCTGAAAAAGTATTTGCTTTAGATGTAGGAACTAATCAATTAGATTATTCTCTTAGAATAAATCCAAAAGTTATTTCAAAAGAAAATACAAATTTGAAGCAAATTTCAAAGAACTTATTTAGCGAAAAAATTGAACTTGTTACATGTGATGTTTCTTTTATTAGTTCAAAAGAAGTTTTTAAAGTTTTAAATTTTTTAGACAAAGGAGTGAACTTAATTTTACTAATTAAACCACAATTTGAAGCAAATTCTAGTGATGTTTTAACAGGTGGTATCGTAAACAAAGAAATTCATAATGATATAATTAATAAAGTGATTAATTATGGAAGTGAAAGTTTTTTACTTAAATCTATAAAAGAATGCAAAATTAAAGGGAAAAAAAGTAAGAATACTGAATATATTAGTTTGTTTGAAAGGAAATAATAATGAATGAGGAATTTAGAAATCAGTTTCCTATTTTAAAAAAAATAATTTATTTAGATAGTGCAGCACTAGTACAAAAACCCTTGAGTGTAATTAAAGCAAATGAAGAGTATTACTCAAATTTTTCAGTGAATTCGCACAGTTCAGACTCTTTATTAGGAATAAAAGCTTTGAAAAATATTGAAGATACTAGAGAAAAAGTAGCGAATTTAATTAATGGAAATAGTAATGAAATCATTATCACTTCAGGAACAACTCAAAGTTTAAACATGGTAGCTCTTATGTTAAAAAGATTATTAAAAGAAAATGATGAAATTATTTTATCAACTTTCAATCATTCATCTAATATGGTGCCTTGAATTGAGATAGCAAAAGAAGTAAATGCCAAAATCATTTTTTCAGAAGAAAGTGAAAATGATTCGATAATAAATAGAATTACAAAAAAAACAAAATTGATTGCAATTTCTCAAGTTAATAATGCACTGTTGAAAAAGAAAAATTTGAAGTCATTATATGAAATTTGTAAGGATAAGAATATCATTTTAATTAATGATGCTGCACAAGCTGTTATTTCTGAAAAAATTGATTTAAAAAATGAATCTGATGTAGTGGTATTTAGCTCTAATAAAATGTTTGGTCCAACTGGTATTGGTGTTCTTGCAGTTAAAAAAGAATTACTTGTAAAGTTAAAACCTGCTTATTATGGTGGTGGATCAACAGTTTCAATGAATGGAGAAAAATGAGAATCTAGTAAATCAATAAAAGCTTTTGAAGCAGGGACTCCTAATTTAGCTGGAATTTATCAGTTTAGCAAGGCAATAGATTTTGTTCAAAAATATGTTTTAAATGATGAATCTAAAAAGTATTTATTAAATTTATCTATTTATTTACATCAACAATTGAAACTATTAAAAGATATTGAAATTATTTCTCAAGATTCTGATTTTATTGCAATTTTTAGATTAAAAAAATATCCCTCTCAAGATGTTGTTTCTTATTTGGGACACAATAATATTTATGTAAGAGCTGGAGATTTTTGCGTAAAGAATCTTAAATTTTTAAAAGAAAATAACGGATATATTAGAGTTTCATTGACTTATTACAACAACAAAAATGATATAGATAATTTGATTGAAAAAATCCAAAAAGAGGCGTTTTATGAATTTCTCTAACAAAGAAAAAACTGACATTATCATGAAACATTATTCATCGCCTATTAATAAAGTAGAAGAAATTGAAACTAATTCTAAAAGTATATATAGACATAGTGCAAGTTGTGTAGATGAAATTAATTTAAATTTAAAAATAGAAAATGACTTTTTAGTTGATGCAAAATTTCAAGGAGTGGGGTGTGCAGTATTTTTATCTTCTGCAGACATTTTTTTAGAAGAGATAAAAAATAAACCTTTGAGTAAAGTAAACGAAATTGCAAATGCTTATTTTGATTTGATAAATAAAAAAGAATCAAATAATTTAAAAATTGGAAAACTTGCAATTTTCGAAAATGTTAAAATCCATTTAAATAGATTAGAATGTGCTTCTTTAATTTACCAAGCTTATAATGATTTTTTAGAGAAGCACAAATAAAAAAATTCAGTTTCCTGAATTTTTTTTGGGCTATTTAAGCATAACTGCTGATTTTATTGTTTCTAATGGTTCCAAAATTAACGAGTGATTATGAGCTACTTCTGGTTCTAATTCATGTGCTAATAAAATAACAACGCCAAATGCCATACCAATCAATAATGCTATGATAGTTCTATATCACATTTTTATTGTCAATTTTTCATGCAATAATTCTGGAATAAATTCAACTAAAGCTGTAAAAACTAAAAGTGCACCAATAGCTGCCAAGATAAACGGAATGGCTAAACTATCTTTAATTTGGTTTGCTGAATAAGCTCCAATAAATAAGAATGGGACAAAAATTAAAGAAAAAAGTGCTGATACACTGGCTGCTTTTCATTTTGAAACACCCATGTCAATTTGTCTATAATAAAAAATAAGCTCTTCTGGAATTATATGTAATAAGAATGTAATTAAAAAAATCAAATTCAAGCTATTTGTGTCATTATTTGCATATTGAGAAACAAAGAAACCAACTGTTAAGGCTGCTGGAATTTTATGCATTACAATTAAAATAAGAGCATACATTTTCGCTTTTGGATTGACATCATTTAAATTAAAAATTCCATCACCATGATTATGTCCATGAGAAATTTCATGTATTCCATTTTTATGATTATCTGATTCTTTTTTAACTAATTTTTTAGAAATAAAATATTTTATAATTAAACCAATTGTAAGCACTAAAATAAATGACATGCCAATAATTCCAAATCTTATTCCAAAAATTTCACCTTGACTAAAAGAAAATGTTGTTGTTGTAACTGCTCCGGTGTTTGGATTTGTAACTGTTTCAGTTTTAGTTGCTGTAAATAAATTTAAAAAATGACTTGATTCAATAAACAAGATAAAAAGTCCTAGTATTACAAAGTAACCTGCTGTAAGTGCATACATATAAGTCATTGTAGTTTTTTTAAGTTTTGGTTTTATAATTGGAAGTAAAAATCCTAATAAAAGCGGGAATCCCACAACTATTACAGAAATTATTGTTGCTATAATTCCGATTCCTGCTGAAGTTGGTCCAAATATTCCAGTTGTGGATGTTGTGCTACTAAAGTTAATGTTTTCTATGTTCATTTGTTCACCTCCTTTCTTGAAGTGAGCATTAACAAAAATAGCATTAAATGAAATTATATTTATTTTTTCAAAATTTTGTCAAATTCATTCAGTATATTTTTTAAAATAGTTCCTACATTTTCTTCAGCATTTACTAAAATAAATCTATCAGCCATTGTTGGTGAATTAATTATTTTAAAATATCCTTCATATGCTCTAGAAAAAAAATCTTTGGAACTCATTTCTAGACGATCTGGCTTTCCACGTTTATGTCTTCTTATAATTGATTCTTCTTCTGAAATAGAAAGAAAAAAAGTATAATCTGGCATGAAATTGCTTGTAGCGATATCATTTATCTCTTTAACTACTTTTACTCCCAAACCTCTTGCAATACCTTGATAAACATATGATGAATCCACATATCTATCACTTATAACAATGTGACCTTTTTTCAAAGCAGGTCAAATTAAACTATCTAAATGAACTCTTCTAGATGCTGCATATAGAAGAGTTTCTGTCATTGGATCGATATTAGTTTTTTTATCTAATAAAATTTTTCTTATTTTTTCTGCTTCTTTTAATTTTTTACCACCTGGTTCTCTTGTAAAAACGAATTTCTTATCTGGATACAATTTTGGTAATTTTCTTTTAAGTTTTTTTATTATTGTGCTTTTTCCAGCACCATCGATTCCTTCAAAACTAATGAACATTATTTGTCCTTTCTATTTTTAAATGCAAAATTTAAAGTTAAACTATCAATGTATTCTACTTGAGAACCTACTGGTAAGCCATTTGCAAGCTGGGAAATTTTTAAGTTTGGAAATTTTTCATTTATTAAATTTTTAATGTAAATTGCGCTTACTTCACCTTCTAATGTGGGACTTAGAGCTAAAATAACTTCATCTGCATTAGGTAATATTTTAAAAATTTTATTATATGTTTCAAAATAAGTACTTTTATCATCGAAATTTTTAATTAAAGAATCAACAACAAAATATTTCCCACTATAAATTTGAAGATCTTCAAATTTATTAACTTCTAAACTTGATTCAACAACCATTAGCTTATTATCTCTGGACTTATCTATGCAAATACTGCACAATTGATGTTCTGAAATTAAATTACAATTATTACATTTTACTAAATTAGATTTTGCCTTTTGAAAAGCATCTATTAAATTATTCAAAACATCTTTTTTTGATTGAATAATATAAAATGATATTTTTTCTGCTTGTTTTTTGCTTATTCCTGGTAATTCTTTTAAAGATAAAACCAAATTCTCAAAAGTTTTATTATTCATTAGAATCCAAGAGAATTTGCTTTAGGAGCTATTTTAGCTTCTTCTTCAGAAATCAAACTTATTGCTTCATTAAAAGCTAAAATTAGTAAGTCTTCCAAAGTTTCTTTATCATCTTCATCGATTAAAGCAGGATGAATAACTAATTTTGTAATTTCTTTTGCTCCATTAATTACAATCTCAACACCTTGCTTAGAAATATTGAATTCTTTTTTTGCAAGTTCAGATTGTTTTTTTTCTAAATCAGCTTGCATTTTTTGTGCTTGTTTAAGCATTGCTTTCATATCCATAAATTTACCTCTTTATTTTTTTATTTCCAAAGTGTCACCGAAAATATTTCTTGCAAATTCTTCTGTTTTTTCTTTTGAATTATCAAATGACTTTGGTTTTGATAATTTTTCAATTTTGAAACTTCTTTTTTGCTCATTTATTTCATTTCACATTTTTCTAGATTCTTTAAATTCTTTTTTAGTAATCGCAAAAAAGTGTTTTGGACCTTTTGTTATTTTTTCAATAAACATATTGAAATTATTTTCCTTCGATTTTTCTATTAGTTTTGTAATTAAATTATCATCATCAGCAGAAACCATTATAAATTTTTCACTTGCAGCAATCAATTTAGTATTTTCTAAATATAAAATTTCTTTATTGAATTTTTGATCTGTTTTATATGAAAATAAATTTTTTCAAATATCCTTACATTCTTTTAAAAATAAAGGATCTGTTTGCATCAGTAGATTTACAATTTTGACTTCATTTAAATCGTTAAAAAATTGATTTTGAAAAGAGTTTTTTTCCTTTACTAAATCTGTTATATCTAGTTCTTGAAGATTGCTTGGGTCATTTGAAGCAATTTCTTTATTCTCTTTTTGATTTAATATTTTTTTAATAGTGGAATTTTCCGAAATTTGTTCATTTGAGTATTCTTCATTTTCAAATGTTTCGTTTTTTGAATTATCAAATGAAAAAAATTCTTCGTCTTGATTTTCAAAAAAATCGATTTTGGATTGATTTAAAATCTTGTCATTAAGATCTATTTCTCCTGTATCAATTATTATATTTTCTAAATCTAAAATATCTGTACTTAAAATATGTTCATTTATTTGTTTGTACTCATTTAAATTTTCATTTTCCAAGTTAATACTTTGAGTTGTTTCTTCTAATAATTTATCTGTGTTTGTAATAGAGTTCATTTCATTTTTTAAAAAACTTTTGTTGCTATTTTTTTTATCATTTGAGGAAAATTCTGTTTCAAATGTTTCTGTGGGAGCTGTAAATTTAATAGCATTTTCATTTTTTTGTTTCACTTTTGAATCTGCTAAATGAATTGGTTGGGTGTCTTCATTTTTGAAAAATTCACTTAAACTGTTTTTTTTGTTTTGCTCCAAAATTTCATCTCTCTTGCTTTCGTGTAATAATTGTAAAATTATTATCTCAAAATTTCTTGTAGGAATTTCACTATGTTTCAAATCACTTAAGAGAGGCATTAAAGCATCTTTAGTTTGATAAGCAAAATGGATGTCAATTTCCAATTCTTTTAAATCTTCTTCGTTTAAATATTCCAATAAATTAGATGCATGTGTTTTATTAAAAACAATAAAATCTCTAATAATATCTATCAAATTAATAACTAATTTTTCAATGTTTATTCCAGATTCAATATAATTATTGATAGTTCTTAAAACTGTAGTTGTGTCTTTTTTATAAATCAAATTTAAAAAATAAATTTGATCTTCAATGGAAACTAATGAAAAAACTTCATCAACTTCTTTTTCTGTAATATTGTTGTTTGAAAAAATAGAAATTTGGTCCGCAATAGAAAGAGCATCTCTAAGGCCACCTTCAGCCATTTTTGCAATTAAAGTTAAAGCATTTTTATTGATTCTAATGTTTTCTTTTGTCAAAACTTCTTGCAATTGTTTTTCTAAAATAGGTAGAGTGATTCTTTTAAAGTTAAATCTTTGTACTCTCGAAATAACTGTTAAAGGAATTTTTTGAGGATCTGTTGTTGCCAAAATAAAAATAGCATGTTTTGGTGGCTCTTCCAAAGTTTTTAATAAAGCATTAAACGCAGATTTTGTTAACATATGTGCTTCATCGATTATATAAACTTTGTATTTGTATTGTGAAGGGCTATATTTAACTTTTTCTCTTAATTCTCTTATTTCATCTACTCCATTATTTGAAGCTGCATCTATTTCTATTATGTCCAGATTATTATCTAAATTTTCAACACAAAGGTTGCAAATTTTTTCTTTTTGGATTTCATGTTCACAATTTAAAGCAGCAGCAAAAATTTTTGCTACAGAAGTTTTACCTGTTCCTCTTGGTCCTGAAAATAAATAGGCATGTGATAATTTATCAAAATTCAAAATGTTTTTTAATGTTGTGACAATATGATCTTGGCCTTTTATTTCGTCAAAATTTTTTGGACGATATTTTCTATATAAAGCTTTATAATCCATGAATTTATTTTATCACTTTAATGAAAAAATTTAGCCTAAAAAATATTTCAATCAATTTGCTTTAAATTGTTTGCTTTTAATATTTCATTTACTTTCACAAAGTGATTATTTTTAAAAAATCCTTTATAAAAACTCAAAGGGCTTGGATGAGATGATTCTAATATAAAGTGTTTTGTTGAATCAATCAAACATTTCATTTCTTTTGCATCATTTCCTCATAAAAGAAAAATGACATTACTTAAATTTGTATTTATATATTCAATTAAATTCATAGTAAAAATTTTTCAAGGTAAAAAACTATGAGCTCTTGCTTTTTCCAATTCTGTTGTTAAAAAAGTATTTTGAAGCAAAATTCCTTGTTTAGCTCAACAAGATAAATCATTACTTTTAATTTTTATTTCTGGAAATTCATATATCAATTCTTTGAAAATGTTTTTTAATGAAGCAGGTGTTTTTTGATGTTTTGTAGAAAAAGCTAAGCCATCTGCGACATCTTTTTGATGATAAGGATCTTGACCTAAAATCACTATTCTTAAATCTTGAAAATCAAAAAAAGAAAAAGATCTAAAAATATCTTCAAGATTGGGGCAAATAATTTCTTTATTAGTTTTAAATAAAAAACCAATTATTTCTTTAAAATAAATTTTTTTTCTTTCTTTTTCTAAAAAAGATATAAAAGAAGGGTGTTCTCTACGATCTGAATTCATAATTGAAGTAAAATATTTCATCATAATCATTCAATGCTTTATTTTCAAGAAATTCTATTTGATCTAATTCATTTTCCAAAAATTCAGTTACTTCAAGTGATGGCTTGATTATTGGATTTTTAGGGGCAAATAATTCACATGCTTCATTTGATTGGATAACAGAAATATCATGAGTTTTTATTTCTTTAGAAATTTTTATTATTTCATTTTTATCAAAAGTAGCAAGTGGTCTAATAATTGGAATTTTTATTCCTGATTGAATTACATAAATAGCCTCTGCAGTTTGCGAAGCAACTTGACCTATATTTTCCCCATTGCTTATAATGATTGAGTTATTTTTCTCTGCAATTTTTTGACTTATTCGATAAAAACTTCTTCTCATTAAAACAACTTTATAGTTTTGCTTAGGACTTAGTCCTAAATAATTCATTAAATCTGTAAATTTTATTAAGTGTAATTTTATTTTACTTTGATATTTTGTCAATTCTTGAAGAATCATTTTTGTTTTTTTAACTGTTAAATCATCTGTATGAGGCGGGGTTATAAAATTAACAAATTCTACTTCAAAACCTCTTTTCATCATTAAAAAAGATGCGACAGGAGAATCAAAACCACCTGAAATTAAATGAATTGCTTTACCTGAAATACCTAAAGGTAATCCTTTTAAAAGTTCTACTTTGTTAGTAAAAAAATAAAATCTATTTTTTTCAATTCTAATATCTATTTTAAAATCAAAGTTTTTTACATCTACTTTGAATTTAGTATTATCTAAAATTTCATTTGCAACATATCTTTTTATTTCATCTGAAGTATTTCCAAATGATTTATCTTTTCTTTTTGCCTCTACTTTAAAACTAAGATTTTCATTTAAATATGTTTGTCTAACATGATTTAAAATACTCTTTGATAAAATCTCTAATTCAGGTTTTGTAAAATATATTATTGAAAAAGAACTCAAACCAAAAACAGTTTGGAGTTTGTTTATATTTTCCTCTGAATAATTTAGAAGCATATAGTCATATTCTACTTGAGGATACAAACCAATTTTTTTCATATTTTGTTCAAGTTTTTTAATAAAAGTTTGCTTATTATTTCCTTTTAATGTTAACTCACCATATCTTACAAGAAGCATTTTATCAACATTTTGCATACTAACTAACCTTTCTTTTAGAGTTTTTGTCATCCAAAAAAGAAGTTATAAGTTCAATTCCCTCATCGTAATTTCCTTCTAAACGGTGTCTTTCCAAACTTATGGCTAAATCATTTCATCTATAATTTCCACTTCTTTTATGTGCATTTTCTTTTAAAAAATCATCAATGACAAATATTTTAACTAATTTTAAATTTACTGATTTAGTAAATTTTTTTATATGCATAAATAAATTATCAACTTTTGTAGCAATATTTTCTGGATCAATGCTTTCATTTAAAATGTTTAAAGTATCAAAGAATAAACTTTTTTGTTGTTCAATTAAAAGTTTTAAGTTTTTTTCATTTTCATCTAAAATCACTTTTTTAATTTTCAATTCATAAATATTTTCTAAATAAATTCTTTCTAAATTTTGAAAGTATTTTTGGTTCGAAATTGAAAGATTACTATTTTGAAAATTTATTTTAGTAATTAAATTGATGCTTGAATTAATTGATTTTAAAAGTAAAAAAGCATTTTTTAGGAGATGAGCTTTTCTTAAATTTGTAATTCCTTCTGTCTGAGTTTCGGAAATTATTGTTTCTATTTCATTAAAATTATTATCAACATCATTTCTGTGAGATGAAGTTAATTCATTCATTGACAATTTTTTTTCACTTTTATTTTCAATAGGATCTCTTGATCTTTCTACTTCGATTTTTTCAGTTTCAAATAATACTTTTTTATATTTAGATTTCATGTTCACTAAAATTTTTTCAAACTCAGGATATTTTTGCAAAAACATGGCTGATGAAGTTTTTTCTTTTAAAATTTCAAAAAGAGTCATATCAAATAACGATGCTATATTTTTAATTGATTCTTTAGATTTTTTCATATCTAATATTTTTAAAGATTCATTTAAAGATTGGTGAAGAGATTCTATTTTGCTAATAGAATCCTCTGTTGAAATATTTCTAAGAAAAATACCTTTTTCAATACTTTTTTCAATGTTAGTTTTATGTTTTTTCATTGCTTGATGAAAATTTACATCTGCAAAGTCTTTGAAATTAAAAATGTATCTAAAAATATTAGCAAGTTTGATAATTTTTTCTTTAAAGTAAAACATTTCTTCCAATGCTTTTTTTCTATCCATTTGTTTTACAAATTCAGAAAAATGAGTTTTGTGATTGAAAGATTCATCAAAAAGTTTTTCAATTTCATTTGAATAATTTTTGAAAATTTCAGTATTTTCTGGGGAATCATAATAATATTTGTGCAAATATCTAAGTTCTTTATGATAAATATCAAATTCATTTCAAAGAGTCCTAACATTTGTTACAACATTTTTGCTTTTTTCTTCGAATTCATTTATTAATTCATTTAATTTAAATTCATCTTCTTTTGCTCTTTTAATTTCTTGCTTTATTCTTTTAATATTTTTTTTCTTTGTATCTTCTCTATAATCATAATTTTTTCCTGTTAAATCACCATGAAATTTATAAATTTTCAATCTTATTTCATCTATTTCTCAAAATAAATTTTGATAGTCTAAATTTTTTTCTGAAATGCGATAAATTCTAGCTGCATCGCTTTCAATTTTGTCAAAATTTACACTATCTAGTTTAAGCATCAAATTTTCAAGATTTTTAGCTAAATTTTTATAATAAATATAATTAGCTAAGATATAAATTAACAAAATCAATAATAAAGACGCTGTCAAGCTGGTTAAAATAATTTCTACAAACATAATATTTATTTTATATTAATCTAAATATAATCATATTAAAAGTTTATTTAAAATTATTTGCTTGCTAAAATTTGAAAAAATATAATTTAAATTATTTAAAACGTGTAAAATTATAAATGCAAACGCAGCAAAGTAATATTTTAATTTGTTTTTTTAATTTGTTTTAAATCTGGAAGTAAGGAGTGCTGCTCACCGAAACCACTAAATTATAAAAAGTTTGAAAGAATTATTTATTTCTCGTTTTGCAGAATGGAGAAAATTATGTCTAGATATGTAGGTCCTGTATTTAAAAGATCGCGTCGTTTTGGTTTTTCAATTTTAGAAACTGGAAAAGAATTTGTTAAAGGGAAACAAAGACAATATGCACCTGGTCAACATGGTCAAAGAAGAGGAAAATTAAGTGATTTTGGTATTCACCAACTTGAAAAACAAAAAGTAAGATTCATGTATGGAATTAATGAAAGACAATTTAGAAACACTTTTGCAATTGCTAATAAGGCAAAAGGTGTTACTGGAACAGCTTTTTTACAATTACTTGAAAGTCGTTTAGATAATATTGTTTACAGAATGGGATTTGCTCAAACTAGAAGACAAGCAAGACAACTTGTAAATCATGGTCATTTTTTGTTAAATGGTAAAAAAGCTGATATTCCTTCACAAAGAATTAATGTTGGTGACACTATTGAATTGAGAGCAAAATCTCAAAATGTACCAACTATTTTAGCTTCAATTGAAACAAGAGTTGTTGCTCCTTGAATTGAAAAAGATAAATTCAAAGGAAAATTAATTCGTGTTCCTGAAAGAAAAGAATTAAATCAAGAAATTAATGAAGCTCTAATTGTTGAATTTTACAATAAATAAAAAAGTGCTTTTAAAGCATTTTTTTATTTAAATTGAATTTTATTAAACATAAGATATAATCTATATATGCTGCTAGTAAGTAAAATTTACTAAATCAATTAAGGAGAAAAAATGCTTAAACCCAAAAATAGAATTGCAATGTTGCCAATGGACACAAAAATGGCAAAAAATGGATTTGTAAATGATTTTCATGTCCAACATTATGGAGCAAGAATTTGAGGAGAAGTTGGAACAATCATTGTTGAATCTGTTGCCGTTTCACCTGAAGGAAGAATTGAACATGATGATTTAGGTATATGAAGTGATGAACATATCGAAGGATACAAACATCTTGTAAGACTTGCAAAAGTGAAAAATGCCTTGATTGGGCTTCAATTAAATCATGCTTCATCAGCTAGTTTTGATAAAGAAAATAAAATTAATGTTTCAACAAAATATGACAAAGACCAGAATGTTAAATTAGCAACTATCTCTCAATTAAATCAAATTATTGAAAATTTTATTCTTGCTGCTAAAAGAGCTAAAAAAGCAGGAGTTGATTTTGTTGAAATTCATGCTGCTCATGGATATTTATTTTCACAATTAATTTCACCAATAACAAATGAAATTAATCCTAGTGAAAATATTGTCGAAAGGTCAAGATTATTAATTGATTTTGTAAAAAGATTAAAAAAAGAAGTAGACATTCCTTTTGGGATTAGATTATCAGTAAATGATTATTTTCCAAATGGAAATACAGCAAAAGACTTTAAACCTTTAATTAAAGAATTAGAAAAATATGTCATTTATTTTAATGTTTCATCATGAATATTATCAGGAGCCCCTTTATTAGAAGAAAGTGTTAAAAAGACAAAACTTTATCGTTTAGAAGATGCTTTAACAATCAAATCATTTACAAACAAACAAGTTATTGCTAGTGGAAATTTTAACACTAAAGAAGATATTGATTTTGCATTAAATAAAGGAATTGATTTTGTCGGTATTGGTAGAGAATTATTATTCAATCCAAATTTTTTATTAAATAATTACTTTAGTCCAGAAGAATTAAAAACACAAAATTTTGAGTGAGTAAAAGGAAATAGATTTTACAATCATATTCAATATTTAGAAGATAAAATTAAAAATAATTACACATTTAATTCAAGAAAATGAGATAAATAATTTAAAAACATACTTAATAGTATGTTTTTAAATTTAGTATGATTGAGATTGTAAAATTAGTTTTGAGGTAACATGAATAAAATCTTTAAAAAAATTGAAAAAATGATAAAAAAATATGAAAGTATTGTAATTTTCCATCATGTTAGACCGGATGGAGATTGCTTAGGATCTCAATTTGGTCTAAAAGAACTTATAAAGGATAATTTTCCAAATAAAAAAATTTTTGCAATCGGAAATAGTGAAAACTTATTTGATTTTTTAGATTTTAAAATGGATGAAGTCCCAAGTAAAGAAATTTTGAAGAATTCTTTAGGAATTATTGTAGATGCAAATTATTTAGAAAGAATCGAGCATTCCGAAATTATTAAAAATCAAGAGATAAAAGAGGTTATTAGAATTGATCATCATCCTGAAGACGATGATTTAAATGCTTCTTTAGTTTTTAAAGATGATTCTTATGCAGCTTCTGCCGAGCAAATCGGAGATCTTGCCATTAAGTTAAAGTGAAAAATTTCAAAAAAAGCTGCTGAATATATTTATTTAGGAATAATTACTGATAGTGGAAGATTTTTATTTAATAAAACTAGCTCAAGAACTTTTTCGATTAGTTCTACATTACTAAAAAGCAAAATTGATTTGGATAAGTTTAATCTTAATTTGTATAAAAAAACTTTATCTGAGCTAAAAGAACAACAAATAGTATTGAGTAATTTAAAAATAAGCGGAAATATTTTATATTTCAAAGCTTCAAAGGAGTTTTTACAAATTCATAAAATAGATGAAAAAATTGCAAATTATGTAAATTTATTGTCAAATATTGAAAACTACTATGTTTGAATTTTTTTTATTGAAGATGAAAAGGAAAATATAATTAGGATAAGATTAAGAAGTAGCGGCCCAAATATTTCAGATGTCGCCAAAAAATTTAATGGTGGAGGGCATTTTAGGGCTTCTGGAGCAAAAATAAAATCTTTTGATGAAATTGAGAATGTTCTTGAAGAATCACAAAAAGCTATTGATTTTTGATTGAATGAACAAAAAGTTCAAAAATCTAACTCATAACAAAGTCTACCATTAAAAATATTTAATGTTATTTGATTTCATTTAAAATTTCTTGAATTTTATCTTCGATCATTTTTCCTTTTTCGAAAATAATTGCATGACCACAATTTTCAATTTTTATTAAATCTACGCCTAAGTCTCTTTGGATCTTTTCTAAGTTAGTAAATGGAATAAATTTATCATCATATCCTGAAATAATTGAAAATTTTTTTGCACTAAAATATAATTTTTTAACAACTAAATTTTGAAAATCCAAATTTATAATTTCATTTAAAACCATGTTCTTAAAAATATTTTGTTTTTGAGATACATTATTCAAAAATGAAGATGCTTGTTTGAATAAGTTACTTTTGTAACTTTCAGTTGGGGATTGATGAACAAGTGATTCTAAACTGCTGATTGCTTCTTCTTTTGTTTTTGGTAATAATCAAGTAAAAAGAGTTCTATTAAAAATTTCTGATACAGAAACATAATTATATGGTGATAATAAAATTGTGTATTTTACTTCAGGGTGATTATTAACAAACAATGCAGAAACAGAACCAAGTGAATGACTCACAATAATTATTTGCTTCATATTTAATTTATTTATAAATTCTTTTGTAATTTTTTGAAATAAGCTAATATTTATTTCATTATTATTTGTACTTCCACCAGAACCTGGAAAATCAAATGCAACAACATCAAAACTTCTAGTCTTAGAATATATAATGTTGTTTGCAAATGATGTCGAACTATTAAAGCCATGTATGAACAAAACTTTTTGCCTTCCTGTATCTTCAAATATGTATGAAATAGTTTCTCCTAGAATTTGAATTTTTGATTTTTCCATTTTATACCTTTCTAAATTATTATTCATGTATTTAAAAAAATAATAAAAAAACATTTATTTAAATGTTTTTTTATTATTTTTAAAATTCGAAAATTTTTGTTTCTAAAGTAACTTTTCCACTTGTTAGCATTGTTGAAGCTTTCTTAGAACTTTCACCTGTAACAATAACAACTGTACTTTTAGAAATGTTATTTTCTTTTAAAATTGCAAAATCCACTTCAGCTAACAATTCACCTTCTGAAATGAAATCACCTTGTTTAACTTTAGAAGTAAAACCTTTACCATTTAATGAAACTGTATCTATTCCAATATGAACTAAAATAGTAATTCCTTCACTAGTTCTAATTCCAAAAGCATGTTTTGTCGGAAAGACTGTTTCCAAAATCCCTGAAACAGGTGCATAAAATTTATTTTCTAAAGGTTCGATGTAGATACCTTCGCCTAACATGTTTTCAGAAAATACTCCATCTTTTAAATCTTTGACTGGAAATATATTTCCAACAACAGTAGCTAGTGCATATGTGGTTGGGGCTTTTTTATCTTTTTTCTTGAAAAATGAGAACATTTTTCCTCCTTAATTTATTTATTTCTGTAGGTCCATGCATTTCTTGATCTAACTAAACCATAAGTAAATGCAAAAGCTATAAAATAACCTAGGAATCAAATAGCAAAAAATAGTCCTGCTAGTGTTCCTCCTGTAAAAGTGTTTCCAGGATTAAATGTTTGCATTAAAACAAATATCAAAGCCATGAAAAAACCTAGAATAACATCGAAAATATGTCAATATCATGGATACTTATCTCTTCATACTTTCTTATATCTTAATCTTATTCAATCAACAAGTTTACTCACTAATTTCTCCTACAATAAATTGATATGGTTTAATAATATTTTTTTCATATTCGTAATTTGAATAAAGAATAATTATATTACTTTTGCTATCCAAACTTATTTTTTTATTAGAAAATGAAAAAATAAAATAATAAGTTTTATTTTTATAAGTTCTTGTGAATTGAATTAAATTTTCTTTATATGGTAAAAAGGTAATATTACCATTTGCAAAAACTTTATCACTTTTAGATACTTTAACCATTTTTCGATAAAAGCTTAAAATGGAATTTGGATCATTTTCTTGTTTTTCAACATTTATTTCTTTATAAGAAGGAGCCACATTTATTCAAGGCTTAACCATAGAAAAACCTGAATTTTTTTCAGAATTTCATTGCATAGGAGTTCTGGAATTATCTCTTGATTTTTGCTTTATTCCATCATTTGCTTTTTCCAATTTTAATTCTTTAAAATAATTCAATGTTTCAACATCTTTATAATCTTCTTTATTTTCAAAATTAGGATTTTTCATTCCAATTTCTTCACCTTGATAGATGTATGTATCACCTGGCAAAGAAAGAGTTAACATTCCTAACATCTTTGCACCAACATTGTGAAATTCTTCATCTATAAATCTAGAAACAGCTCTTGGTTGATCATGGTTATTCAAAAATACTGCTAAATATCCATTTAATTTTTGTGTTTCAGTAAAAGAAGTATCAAAAATTTCATTAAGTTTTTTGATATCAGGTTTTTTGTAAATAAATTTACCTTTTTCATCATAATCAATTTTTAAATGATGAAATGTAAATGCACTATCTAATCTCTTTTTGTCTAAATTGGAATAAATACTTGCTTTTTGCATTGTTGTTGATGATAGCTCTCCAACAGTAAGAAAATCTCCTTCTTTTGGAAATTCATTTCTTAATTCTTGTAAGTAATCTTCAACTTTTTTTCCATCTGTATAAAATTTTCTTCCATCAGTTTCATCTTCATTAAAATTAGATTTTGAAATCAAGTTAATAACATCAAATCTAAAGCCTTTTACACCTAAATTAATATAAAATCTAATAACTTCTTTTATTTTTTCTTTAACTTTTTCATTTTCCCAATTTAAATCAGCTTGAGTTTCATCAAAAAGATGAAGGTATCAATTATTTTTCTTATATTCTTTTCAAGCACTTCCTCCAAATTTTGAAACTCAATTTGTCGGAGGTTTCCCAACACTTTTTTTTGAAATATAAAAATCTTTATATTCTGGGTCGTTATTAATTCACTTTTTAAATCATTCGTGTTCTGTTGAAGTATGATTAAAAACCATATCTAACATAACTTTTAAATTTTTTTCTTTAGCTTTTTTGATCAAAGATTTAAGATCTTCTAGATCACCGAAAAGAGTATTTATAGATAAATAATCACTTACATCATAACCATTATCTTTAAGAGGAGATTTAAAAATTGGACTTAATCAAAGATAATCTACTCCTAGATCTTTGATATAGTCCAATTTTTCTATTATTCCTTTGATATCTCCCCTTCCGGTTCCTTTTGAATCCTTAAAAGAAGAAGGATAAATTTGATATACAATTTTTTTTGAATTTACATTTTTCACTAAAAAATTATATACTAAGCAATGCCAACTCTATCATAAATTTTCTTAAATCTTGGTAATTTACCAAAGAATCATGTTAGAACCATTGTTACTGCTGTTGCTAGTAATGCAGAAAGCATAAATCATAAAAATCCTGTTCCTGCAAAAGTATTAACTCCTACTACTGCTGAAGATGCTTGCATTGATAAAACTCCTAGTCAAGCTCCATTACCAATTCCACTAGATGTAACTCCAGCAATTGTTAATAATAATGCTCCAGTTGCTGAACCAGTTGCTGCTGCTAAAAAAGGATAAACATATCTTAAATTAATTCCATACATAGCAGGTTCTGTCACTCCTAGTCATGCTGAAGTTGTTGCTGAATAACCGATTTGTTTCAATTTTTCTGATCTTCTATTCAATAACGTAAACATTAATGCTGCAGCACCTTGTGTGATATTTGATACAGCTAAAATAGGAAAGATAAATGAACCATTTAAAGTTGCAGTGTTTTGAATCATTACAGCATTTAAAGAGTGATGCAATCCAGTTATTACTAAAAATGCATATCCAAATCCAAAAATTGGCCCGAAAATATATTTAGCAATTCCATTTGTCAATGCTAAAGAAACAACTATCGAAATGCTTGTTCCAACTATTCATCCAAGAGGTCCTATAATAACCATACCAACAATAAAAGAACCTAATAAAACTCCTAAAGGAACAAAAATTTGCCTTAAAACTGGTGCAACAATTTTAGTCAATCATCTTTCTAAATAAACTCCAAGAAAGGCTACTCCAATTGCCGGTATAACTTGTGCTGTATAAGCAAGTTTCCACGGAAACTTTCATACCCCAAAATCAAAACCAAATTGATTTAAGTCATATTCTCAAATAAATTTAACACCTTGGTTGTTTGTTTCAAAAACATTTACTAAAGGAATAATTAATAAAGATAATCCAATTAAAATTCCCAGGGTCTGAGTTCCGCCCATTTTTTTGAATATCGATCAAGATATAAAAACTGGTAAAAATCATAAGCCTGCAAGAGCTGGGGCTAAAAGAAATTCATTAAGACCAGCTGCAAAATCATATTCTTGTACAAAAACAAATCCACCAAAATTTGCTTCTAAAATATTTCTAAAAGATAAAATTAAACCTGAAGCAATAACAACTGGGATAATTGGGATAAAAATTTCACTAAAATGCTGTAAAGCTTTTTGAAGTCAATTACCTTGTCCGGCTGCAACTTTTTTTAATTCTTCTTTTGAAACTTTCTTAATATTTGTTTGTTCTTCAAATTCCTTATAAAAAATAGGAACATCTGAACCAATAATTACATGATATTGGTTATTAGGTTGTTTCATTGTCCCTTTAACTGATTTTAATTCCTGAATTTTCTTATCATCTACAAGAAGCATGTCTTTCATTACTAATCTTAGTCTACTAACACAATTAGTTGCACTAATTATATTTTCTGATCCACCTAGATATAAAATAAGACTTTTAACATCTTCGTAATATTTACTTTTTTCACTCATAATTGAAAATTATAATTGAATTATCAAAATGATTATTAATCTTAAATAAATTTTTTAAAAAAGAACTATTAAATAAAAAATCTTGAATTTTATGAAAAAATAAGAAATATTCAAAATAGTTTTTAAATAACAATATTTTTGATTGTTTTTAAAAATATTTAGTTGTTTTCCTTAAAATTATAATGTTATTGAAAATAATAAAGGTGGGTAAATGATTTTAAAAATTAAAAGCTCAAATCAAGAATTGGCTTTAGGGAAAATTCATTTTCTTGAAGAAGAGCAAATTGAATACAAAAAATCTTTTCAAGATATAAAAAAAGAAAAGGCAATATTAGAAAATGCAATTAATAAAACAAACGAAAGTATTAAATTATTAATTAAAAAGGCAAAGAAAGAATTTACAGAAAATGAAGTTGATATTTTAACTGCTCATTTAGAAATTGCTAATGATATTACATTTAAAGACGAAGCAAATAAAATCATTGAATTTGAAAAGAAAACTGCTTATGAAGCATTCAAAATTGTAAGTGATAAGTACATTGAGATTTTCAAAAGCATGGATAATGAATATATGAAACAACGTTCAACGGATATTTTAGATGTTGCTTCTTCAGTTTTATCTTTTATTGCAAATCCTGAAAAAAAAGTTATGGGAGAAGAATTAAAAGAATCAACAATAATTGTTTCTAAAGAATTAACATCAAGTGATATTTTAACCTTGAATAGAAAATACATTAAAGGTTTTATTACAACTGAAGGCGGACCAACTTCACACTGTGCAATTATTGCAAAAAGTTTACAAGTTCCTTATGTTTTTGGTTTAAGTGATTTTCCAAAATATTTTAAAGAAGGTCAAGAAGTTTTCATTGATGGGATTAATGAAACATTAAACACAGAACCAAATGCAAAAGATAGAAAAGTATATGAAGATTATTTAGATCTTGTTAAAAAAACAAGCATTAACCCAAAAACATTTACTCCTATTAATAAATCAAAAGACGGAAAAAAAGTTGAATTAGCAGTAAATATTGATGGAGTTGAAGAAATTGAAAGATTAAAAGATTTTAAAGAAATTTCAACAGGATTATTTAGAACAGAATTTTTGTTCATGCAAATGAATGATTGACCTACTGAAGAAGAACAATTTCTTGTTTATAAAAATATCGCTTTAAACACTTCAAGACAAAGCGAAGTTGTAATTAGAACTTTAGATATTGGTGGGGATAAAGAATTAAAATACTTTAAACAAGAAAAAGAAATGAATCCTTTTTTAGGAAATCGTTCTGTAAGATTCTCTTTAAATAAGCCCAATACTTTTATTACACAAATAAGAGCAATTTATCGTGCTTCTGCTTTTGGAAATGTTGCGATTTTGTTACCATTTGTAAGTAATGTGGAAGAACTATTGTCTTTAAGAAAAATCATTGACCAAGTTAAAAAATCAATGATTCAAGAAAAAATTGAATTTGATCCTGAAGTTAAAATTGGAATGATGATCGAAATTCCTTCTTCAGCTGTTTTAGCTGATGTTTTTGCTCAGTATGTAGACTTTTTCTCTGTCGGATCAAATGATTTGATTCAATATACTTTTGCAGTCGACAGAGTTAATTCAGCTGTTTCAAATTATTTTCAACCATTAAATCCTGCTATTTATCGTTTAATTAACATGGCAATCCAAGGAGCTCACAGAAATGGGAAAACAATTAGTGTTTGTGGCGAAATTGCTTCAAATAAATATGCTTTAGCAATTTTAGTAGCAATGGGAATTGATAAGCTATCAATGGCCCCTGAATCTCTAGGGATGGCTAAATATCATTTAAATTCACTTGATTTAACTAGAGCTGATGAATTAAGCAAAAAAGTTTTAGAAGCTAAAACTCAAGATGAAGTTATTGAAATTGTAAAAACTTACTATTAAATTAAATAAAAAAAACAACTATGTAATAAAGTTGTTTTTTTTATTATCAAATATTAAGAAACTAAATCTTTTTGAGTTAAAAATTTTTCTTTTATAAACATTGTTAAAATTTTGTATCTATCAATTTTTAATCTTGAAATGAATTTCAATAAAAATCCTAAACCTACAGGAATTCAAAAAGCTAAAAGAACTATAATAATATTTAGAAAAACTACCAAAGGAATTGAACCTCCTCTATAAAAAAATGGTTCAAAAAAGTTTAAAAATGAATAAACATTTGCTCCTGAAGTTAATGATGCATCAATACTTTTCATTAAAGAAATACTTGAAAAAAATAAAATCATTGCAAAAAGTAAATACCCATAAATAGGAATTGATGAATAATAAATTGTTCGATTTGTAACCGATAAAATTCTCTTTTTCAATAAGAAATAAGCAACAAAAGCAAAAACTGGATTTATAAAATGATTATTAATAGAAATGAAAGTGTCAAATCCTCCATTAAAATTTAATACAGGAGCGATTAATGTTCAAAAAATAATAAAAGTTATTGTAATATATGATATTGAAACAAAAAAAACTCTTTGTAGTTTTTTACTTGAAAATAAAGCAAAAAAAATCATCATAAATCCTACAAATAAATTTGAAATTGTTGTAAAAAAGATTCATTGCTCAAAAGAACCAAAAATTAAAACTCTTGCAAAAAAAGATATTTTTGAGCTTTTTCCAATAACTGAAATTCCATTATCTGCAATAGTTTCTCTAATTTTGCTAACTAAAATAGAAAATGAAGTCTCTGTTACAACAGAAGAATGAATTGAAAATGCAATTATTGTTATTAGTACATATATTCCTAGCAAAAGAACAATTATATTTCTTTTGGTCATAGGATTTTTCACTAATTTTTCTTGCGTTTTAATTTCTATTTGGTCTTTTGTTAATGGTTTTATTGAATTGTTTTTTCACTTCATAATTTTAATATTATAAATATTTATTAATTTTTTTATCTTTTTTAAAAGATTTTTTCATGAAAAAATTATTTAGAATTGTTTTAGTAATAAAATATAAGTATGTTAATGAAATACCAAACAAAACCTGCACAAGATTTAAATTTACATTTTGATTTTGTAATAACTGCATATTCATATAGGGAATTAAAAGTTGAAATTAGAAAAGTATTAAGAGAAATTGAAAAAGAAAAAAATTTCTTTGATATTTTTATTGTTGAACTAATTTATTTTTTGTCAAAAAATGAATATAGTTGAAAATGAGATTATGGAAAAGTAGAGTTACTTCATTTAGAAAATTTGAAACTTAGTTCAAAAGATTTAGAAAATTTTAAAAAACAAATGAAACATGTTTCAAGTTTTGATTTGGTAGAGGAAAAATAATGAAACTTTACATAAGTCAAAATACTAGCGCCTATTTTACATTACCTTTTGAAGAAATATTGGCAAGAAATTTAAAACAAGATGAAAACATTGTTTTTTTGTATCAACATAAAAATGTTTCAATAGTAGGGAAAAATCAGAATACAAATGAGGAAGTTGATTTAAACTTCATAGAAGAAAATGGAATCGAATTAGCAAGAAGAATAAGTGGTGGTGGGGCTGTTTATCAAGATTTAGGTAATATAAATTTTAGTTTTATTACAAGTAGAAAAAACGGAAAAACATATAAAGAGTTCCTTGAACCTGTTTTGGAATTTTTAAAATCTCTTGGCCTGAATGCTAGTTTTAAGGGTAGAAATGATCTTGTAATAAATGATTCAAAGATTAGTGGTAATTCACAGTTTATTTTAGAAAATGCCTTTTGTCACCATGGGACTCTTTTGTTTGATGTTGACTTTTCTAAAATGTCTAAGGTTTTAATTCCTAATAAATTAAAAATTGCATCAAAAGGTATAAAAAGTATTAGGCAAAGGGTCACAAATATAAGAGAAGAATTAAAACAAATCAATCAAGATATAGATTCAAAAACTTTTCTTGAAAAATTGAAAAATTTTTTCATAGAAAAAGGATACCAATTAAGTGATTTGCCTATTAAACAATTTGAAAAAGAGTTGTTAAATCTGAGTGAAATTAGAAAAAGTAAAGAATGAATTTTTGGAAAAAATCCTAAATTTGAAGTTTCAGAAGAAGCAAAATTTGAAGGAGGAATTTTAAAAGTAAAATATAATGTTGAGAAAAATCATTTCACAAATTTTGTTTTTGAAGGAGATTTTTTAAGTTCAAGGGATGTAAAAGAGATTGAAGAAAAAATCATAAATTTACATTTTGATAGAAATGAATTTAGCAAAATCTTAGATACTTTTGAACTTCAAGAATATTTTGGAAAAATTGAAAAAAAAGAAATTTTAGATTTAATTTTCTAAAATTTTTTAATTAAAATAAACTTGTTTGATTTGATTCATTTAAGTCTTCATAAATTTCTAATTCAATAAACTTTTCATTTAAAGTTTTATTTACGCTAGTTCTTTCAATAACATCTTCAATTGAAATGAAAGGTTTTTTCTTTCTTTGTTCAATTATGCTTTCTGCTACAGCAACTCCTAAGCCATCCATGGCATTAAAAGGAGGTATCAAACTATTTGATTCTTTATCAATAATTCAATTTGTCGCTTCAGATTTATTTATACTAATCTTCGAAATTTTAAAACCTCTTGCATACATTTCTTCTGCAATTTCTAAAACTGTTATTAATCCTTGTTCTTTTGCACTTAGTTTATCTTCTCCCTTTGAATTTCTTCTTCTTTTAAAATCACTTAGTTTTTCACTAATTGTTTTTTTTGTAGAAGACATAATTTTAATATCTATAAAATCAGCTCTTGTCGTGAAATAAGAAGCATAGAATTCTAATGGATAGTACAATTTAAATCATGCAATTCTTCAAGCCATCATTACATAAGCGGCTGCATGAGCTTTTGGAAACATGTATTTGATTTTATTCAAAGAATCTATATACCAATCAGAAACCTTGTGAGCTTTTAACAGTTGTTCTTCTTCTGAATTTAGACCTTTACCTTTACGAACATTTTCCATAATTTGAAATGCTTTCAATTCATTAACACCTTTTGTTATTAAAAAAACCATGATGTCATCTCTACAAGAAATGATGTCTTTTAACTGTAAATTCTTCTTTAAAATTAAATCTTCAGCGTTGTTATTTCAAACATCAGTTCCATGTGATAGCCCTGATACTGAAATCAAATCAGAAAATGATTTAGCTTTAGCAGAAACCAACATCTTTCTAACAAATGTTGTTCCAAACTCAGGAAAACCTAAAGCTCCTGTATGTTCACCTGAAATGTCTTCTGGTTTAATGTTTAAAGCTTTTGTTGAAGTAAATAAACTTAAAACTTTTTCATCATTAAAAGGAATGTCAAAAACATTCACATTTGTTAAAGAAGTTAAAAATTTAATTGCTGTTGGATCATTGTGCCCTAATAAATCTAACTTTAAAACATTATCATGTATTGCATGGAAATCAAAATGAGTTGTTTTTCAACTAGAATTAGGATCATTTGCTGGAAAATTAATCGGAGTAAAGTCTTCTACTGAAAAGTCTTTTGGAATAACTATAATTCCCCCGGGATGTTGTCCTGTTGTTCTTTTTGTTCCTACAATTTTTGAAGCTAAATAACCAATAAAAGCATTAGAAAAAGTCAAATTATTTTCTTCAGCTCAAGCAAGAACATAACCATAAGCAGTTTTGTCAGCTGTTTTAGATATTGTTCCAGCTCTAAAACAATGATCTTCTCCAAATCATTTTCTTACTTCGTCATGAACAATATGTTGATATTCATTTGAAAAATTTAAATCAATATCAGGAACTTTATTAGCTCCAAAACCTAAAAAAGTTTCAAACGGAATTGTTTGACCTTCTCTTTTTAATGCTTTATAACAATTATTGCAGTTTTTATGAGGTAAATCGTATCCTGAAGTGATATCTAAATTCTTAATAAATTCACAATCTTTACAATTCGAACAAATATAATGAGGAGGTAAAGGGTTAACTTCAGTAATCCCGCTTAAATAAGCAACTAACGAAGAACCTACAGAGCCTCTTGAACCTACAATATATCCATCTTCTAAAGATTTTGCTACAATTTTATGAGAAATTCAATATATAACATCATATCCTTGTTCTATAATTGGATTGAGTTCTTTTTCAATTCTTGAGATGATTAATTCAGGTAAATTTTTGCCATAAATTTCAAAAGCTTTTGCATAAACTAATTCTCGCAATAAATTTGCAGAATTTTCAATTTTTGGTGTAAAAAGATCTTTTTTAATTACTTCAATGTTATTTTCAATTTGATTTGAAATTAAATGGGTGTTTTTTACAACTATTTCTTTAATAAGATCATTGTCTTGTAAAAAAAGAAATTGATCAATCATTTCTTGAGTATTTAAATAATTTAAAGTTGGATAATCTGTTTCACTTTGATCATATTTAAATAAAGGATGTCTTATCCCTTGAAGACCTTTTGCATTGATGTAAATCTCGTGAAGTATTTTCTCATCTTTTTGAACATACCTTACATCTCCGACAGCAACTACTATTTTATTCAGTTTTTTAGATTCTTCTACTAAAATTTTTAAGCCTTCTAAAAGTTCTTCTTTAAGAATGTCTTCATTTTTTATTCAATGAGAAAAATTTTTTGGAGGAATGATTTCTACATAATCAAAATATTTTAAGTATTCTCTTAAGCCTTTTCTTGTTCCTCTAAAAACTTCATTTATAATTAATGATTTCAAAGTTCCAGAACCAATTAAAATATTTTTAGATTTCTCTAATAGATCTTCAAAAAACATTTTGGGACCATTAAAATATTGTTTAGTAGATGTTAAGGAAATTTTTTGAAATAATTCTTTTAAGCCTGATTGATTTTTAGCAAGAATTGTAATTTCAAAAGGTCTTGTTTTTTCATAAATAATATTGCTTTTAAAATTGTAAATATCATCAAAATATTTTACATTCATATCTGACAATTTTTGAATGTATAGATTTCAAACTTTTGCAAGCACATCAGCATCATAATCGGCTCTATGTGCTTCAGTTGAATTGTAAATAATTCCTGATCTTGAAGCTAAATTTTCAAGACTAAATTTTTTTGCTTCTGGTTCAATAATCTTTGAGACAACCAAAGTATCTATAATTTGCAGATTTGATTCTTGAAAATTGTACTTTTCTATTTTTTCATTAATAAAATTCATATCAAAAGTAGCATTATGAGCTACTACAGTATGATCACCCATAAATTCTAGAATTTTTTTAAGCGCTTCTTTTTCTGAAATTGCATTTTCTACATCTTGATTTTTAATTCCAGTAATCAAAGTTATTTTTTCGGAAATTTCTTTGTTTGGCTTTACAAAAAATTGAAGAGTATCTATTACTTTCCCATTTAAAATTTTTTGTGCTCCAAATTCAATAATATCATCAAAAATAGGACTTAAACCTGTTGTTTCCAAATCAAAAACAACATATGTTTCATTTTTAATTAAAGTGTTCTTTTTCAAATTTTTTATTGCTTGATTATTTTTGAAAATAGTACTAAAAGAAGCACCATAAATTCCTTTAATATTAGCTTTTTTTACTGCATTAAAAAAATTTGGGAAAGATTGAACAGAATCAATATCTACTATAGCTAATGATTCATGATTTAGTTGTTTAGCAAAACTAACAAAATCATCTGCTTCTTTAAAACCGTCCATTGTGGACATAGTAGTTCTAATTGAAAGTTCAATTCTCTTTTCAATTTCCATATCAACACTTGATTCTTTTTTGTCTTTTGAAATTGTAATTGTTTTTGGGTAAATAATTTTTTCTTTATTGAAAGTATCAAAATCTACTTTTCCTTCTATTACAATAAAATCCCCAATATTTGTTATATCAAAACTATTCAATTGATCTTTTGATTCGAAGAATCTTCTAAGCTTGATGGCTTCTGTATTATCTGAAATAGTAATTGTTAAAATTAGATTTTTGTTTTTGGTTTCAAATATTTTTTTATCAACAACATAAGCTTCAACATAAACATCTTGTTCAAAAGTATCATAAAGTTCCTTGACAGTTTTTTTATACATTTTTTTTGAACTTGATTTAAAAATTTTTGATTTTTTTTCTTCTATATTTTTAGATAAATTTTGATTTTTCAAAAAATCAGCAATTAGTTTCTCATCATCATTTTCTTGCTGAAGGAAAATTTCTGATTTTTCAAAAATAATTTTGAAAGTTTCAAAACCCAAATTTTCCATGCTTATTTCTATGAAATTTTGATAATTTTGATATCTGTTTTTTTCATGTTCGGAAGTATAAAAAATTTTTAAAACCCCGTTTTCAGCCATTTGAAAATTGTTTTTATTTAAATTATTTATGAAATCTTCAATTTTATAAATATTAAAAATTAAATTATTAATGTAATCTAAAATAGTTTCTTGTTTATAAACAAGATTTTCAATTGAAAATTTTATAATTGTTTTGTAAGCAAAATTCTTTTTTATTGTATTTATAAAATTTGAAATAATTTTGTAATCTACTACATAAAAAATTGAAAAATGTAAAACAAAAGCATCAATCTTATGATCTAAAACACTTTTAATAATAAAAGTGTTTTCTAATTCCTGAGGAATTAAATAATTAATTTCTTTACAAAATTTTTCAAAAGCTTGTTTTTTTATCATAGTTGTATTATTATAGAAAATTTAATTTTAGTTTAAAAAAATCAATTTTAAATAAATAGCACTCCTGCAAAAATTAAAACCAACGAAATAAATCAAGTAGCAAAAGAAAGTGAATCGAAACGATCTAAAAGTCCTCCATGTTCAGGAAAAAAAACAGAAAAATCTTTAATTTTTAGATTTCTTTTAATTCAAGAAAAGAACAAATCTCCAAAAATGGAAATAATTGGAATTATTAAAGCACAAATTATTGCAAATGCATTTGCATCTAATGAATATCTGTAATTTCCAAAAACATTTGTGCCATATCCCCATCCTAAAATAAATATTGCTGAAAATAAAGTTCCTATAATAGCTCCTTCTATTGTTTTGTTGGGCGAAATAGTAGGAGCCAATTTCCTTTTGAAAATTTTTTGTCCAAGAAGTTTTCCACCAAAATAGGCAAATGAATCTGCAAAAATCACACCAACAATAAGCATAATAAACAAAGTGTAAGAGCTAAAATTTAAAAAAAATATAAATCTTGAAAAAATAACGAAGAAAATTATCACAAAAGTTACAATTAGAATTTTGGGGATATCTCTAATTGTCAATTTGCTATTTAAGGCAAAAAACAAGAGAGTCAAAATTGCTAAAACAAGTAAAATCAAGTAGTTAGGAAATGAGAAATTTGAAGGAAGAATTGGAGAAAAAACAAAAGGAGAAATTAAATTACTAGGTAATGATTCTCTTAATCCTGTTTCATTATAATTAATTGGATCAAATCCATTAGATCTTAATAAACTAGAATAAAAATTTATAGGAAAAACAAATATTAAAATTGCAATAGAAATTAATATAAATTGTTGTCATTTTTTAAATCCATAATGTGTTGTAAATTCTACAAAGAAAATTCCAAGTAAAATACTATAAAAAAAGAATCCAATAATTGCACCAGATAGATTTAAAAACCTAATTAATAGTGTTATTGAAAGAATAACAATAAAAATTAATAATCCAATAATTGATTTTCTAAGAACATTATTTTTAATAAGAGAAAAAGGTGATTTTTTAAATATTTTCATTTTAAATTGTCATTAACTCTTTTTCTTTGTCTTTATTTAATTCCTCAATTTTAAAAATATATTTATCTGTTAATTTTTGAATTTCATCTAAATATTTTTTTTGTTCATCTTCGCTAAGTTCTTCATCTTTTTTGATTAATTTGTTTTCGTCTTGTCTGACTTGTCTTATTGCAACTTTTGCAGATTCATTTAATTTTACAAGTTGCTTAACTAATTCCTTTCTTCTTTCAGTCGTAAGAGCAGGGAATTTTAATCTAACTTGAGCCCCTTCATCAACGATTTGCATGTCATAATTCATTTTATTTAAAGATTCAATAATATTTTTAGTTGTTTTAATATCATAAGGTTTAATCAAAATTTGTTGAGCTTCTGGAACTGAAATAGCAGCCATTTCTTCAATGCTCATTGGTTCATCATAATAAATAAATTTAATTCCACTAATCAATTTTGGATTAGCTTTACCAGCACTAATTTTAGCAATTTGATTTGAATAAGTTTGAACAGCTTTTTCCATCTCTAATTTTACTTTGTTTGTATAAAAATTTAATTCCATAATTTACTCTACCTTTGTATGTTCTGCGTTTCCTTCTAGGACTTTTAAAATTGAATCTTTTTCTTGGATATCAAAAACCAAAATTTTGATATTATTTTCTTTTGCCATAGTTACAGAAGTAGAATCCATAATTTTCAGACCATTTGTCAAGACAATATGTAAAAGTTCATCATAAGATAAACTATCAAATTTAATTGCTGATGGAGAAACTTTTGGATCTGCATCATAAACACCATTTACTCCATTTTTAGCCATTAGTAGAACATCGCATTGCATTTCTGAAGCAACTAAAGTTGCAGCAGTATCAGTAGTGAAAAAAGGTCTTCCTGTTCCACCAGCAAAAATTACAATTTCTCCATTACTTAAATAATGTTTAGCTTTTTCTGTAATATAGTTTTCTGCAACCTTGCCATCAATTGAAAGAGAAGATTGAACTCTTGCTTTTAAACCTACTGATTCAAAACCTGATTGTAAAGCTAAAGCATTCATTGTTGTTGCGAGCATTCCAATATAATCGGCTCTAGTTCTAGGAATTCCATTTTTTGAAGCGCTCTCTCCTCTTCAAAAATTTCCTCCTCCTACAACAATAGCTACTTCATAACCTTGTTTATGAATTTTTTGCAATTGAATCGCGATGTTCTTTACAATTTCATAATCAATAAGTAAGCTTTTTTTCTTATTTGACAAACCTTCTCCAGATAGTTTTAACAATATTCTTTTATATTTCATTACACACTCCAAAACTTTATTAAATTATAGTACAAAAAAACTACACTTGTAGTTTTTTTGAAATATCTAAAAGTTTTTGTTTTGCTTTATTAACAGCATCATAAGAAGCAGGTTTAGAAATTTTCAAAATGTCTGCTATTTCTTGATAAGAATAATCTTCTAAAAATCTATAAGAAAGGACTTTTCTTTGATTTTCAGTTAAAAAGTTTTCGAATTTTTCTAATAATAAGGCAATATCTTCTAATTCTTTAATCGTATTTTTTTCCATAATTCCTAATTACATTATATTTTAATGTTTTTTTTCTAAGAAGTTGTTTTTTCACGATAATAACTTAATGAAATGGAATTAATAAAATTATTTGTGGGGCTAATAACAAGAGTTTTTAAACTATTTAACCGAGGAATATTTATTGAAATAATGTATTTTGCTCAATTTTCAATAAGAGTTGTTTTAGCTATGTCAAATTCTTTAAAACCACTATATAAATTTTTGACTAAATCACTATAATAATGATTTAGGACAATATTATTTTGGTACCTAGTAGGTGGAGTATATGTCACAAAATTAAAATTTAAAAATCCATTTGTATTAGCTAATTTCTTATACTGATTTTCACCAATAAGATCCTTTGCAGTAATTTTATTAATTGCTTCAACAACAGTTGCACTTCCTACAATTTCTGTGTGTGTTGAAACACTTAAATCGCTTGCTAAAATTCCATTTTGAAATTCACCTAAACCATAAGTCCCATCAAAAGCAGCACTGTAAATTGTTGATAAAAACTGCTTTTCTAATTCGGGACTAATTTTGTTAGCAACTACAAATCCATCTAAAAGAGAAATTGGATTAGCCACTCTAATTGTTCTTACAGGATTTTTTTCTATCAAATTTGGGTTTTTGTAAATTTCAGGAAAAACAAAGGAGGTAAAAAGTGTTTGAATTGCATCTCCATTATAAATTACTCCAACAGCATCATTTCTTTGAGGGTTGATTAAATTAGATAATATTTCTACATTAAAAGGGTTTAATTCAATTCTTGTAGGATCATTGATTCTAAATCCTGTTCCTTCTTCAACAATTTTTACAAAATTATCTGTTTGAGTTCTAAAATTTGCTTGATTTAGTATCCCTGTTGCATCAGGGTTATTCTCTGAAGGATTAGTTGGATTATAAGTTGATCCAATTGCATTGTTTTGTCTATGAATATCATTGATAGCAAATTTTTGTGCTCCTAATTGTCTAAATTTTTTAAAAACATCAACATAAGACATACCTGCAAATTTAGCATTTAATGCTTCAGGAGATAATTTTAATCAATCTTGTTTTTCTGCAGCACTCAAATTCTCTAATCTTTCAACATTAAAGGAAATTACTTTATCTTGAGTAAAATATGGGATTGTTCATTTTCATAATTGACCTAAATTTTTAGCCTCTTCTAGTGATTTTCCTTGCTCTATAAATTTTTGTTGTAAAAAAGCATCATAATTAGACATTTGTTGAAATACAAAATCAGTATAATTATCTTTAGCTCAATTTTCATCATAAATAATTCCTGTTGTTCCAAAAAAAGCATTGAAATCAATTGGTTTAATTAAATTTTGAATTGCGAATTCTGCAATTTGAAAATCACTACTCACACCTCCAATTGTTTTACCTTCAGTAATCTGTTGCTTGAATTGTGGAGCATCATTATATGTCCTATATGAAAAGTTTTTTTCCAAAATTATTCTTGAATCTTTAGAAATATAATCTGCATAATTATAAATAATTGGTTTAAATCCTGCATTTGGAAGACTAAATTTAAATGCAAATGGGGCAATTAAAATTGCAGAAATTGATACAATTATTGATCCTATAATAGAAATTTTTTGTCAGTTTTTCATTTTATACCTTCTTAGGTTTTATCAAAAAGAAAATAGCTCATTTTAACAAAAGTAATTGTACAATCACCGATTAACATAAACTTATTTAATAAATTTGTTCTGGTATAAATTTCAAACTTTCCCATAATTTAGTTATAAATATTTTAATACTTTTTTAATTAAGAAGTTGTTTTTTCACGATAATAATTTAATGAAATTGAATTGACAAAATTTGATGCAGGAGTTACAACAAGAGGTTTTAAAATAGAGCCTTCTGGCACCATATTAATTCTAATAATATATTTTGCTCAATTTTCAATTAAAAGTTGTTTTTCAGAATTAGACCCAATAAATTCTTGAAAATTCTTTGGACCATTTTCATCTTCAACATATAATCTTTTTACCACATCACTATAATAATGATTTAATGCTATATTCATTTGAAACCTTGTTGCAGGAGTATATGTCACAAAATCAAAATTTAAAAATCCGCTTGTATTAGCTAATTTTTTATACTGATTTTCACCAATAAGATCCTTTGCGGTAATTTTATTAATTGCTTCAACAACAGTTGCACTTCCTACAATTTCTGTGTGTGTTGAAACACTTAAATCACTTGCTAAAATTCCATTTTGAAATTCACCTAAACCATAAGTTCCATCAAAAGCAGCTCTGTAAATTGTTGATAAAAATTGCTTTTCTAATTCGGGACTAATTTTGTTAGCAACTACAAATCCATCTAAAAGAGAAATTTGATTGGCAACTCTAATTGTTCTTACAGGATTTTTTTCAGTTCGATTTATATTATCATAAACTTCTGGAAAAACGAATGAAGTAAAAATAGTTTGAATTGCATCTCCATTGTAAATGACTCCAACAGCATCATTTCTTTGAGGGTTGATTAAATTAGCTAGAATTTCAGGATCAGAAGGATTTAATTCAATTCTAGATGGATCATTGATCCTAAATCCGGTTCCTTCTTCAACAATTTTTACAAAATTATCTGTTTGAGTTCTAAAATTTACTTGATTTAGTGTCCCTGTTGCATCAGGGTTATTTCCTGAAGGATTAGTTGGATTATAAGTTGATCCAATTGCATTGTTTTGTCTATGAATATCATTGATAGCAAATTTTTGTGCTCCTAATCGTCTAAATTCTTTAAAAACATCAACATAAGACATACCTGCAAATTTAGCATTTAATGCTTCAGGAGTTAATTTTAATCAATCTTGTTTTTCTGCAGCACTCAAATTCTCTAATCTTTCAACATTAAAGGAAATTACTTTATCTTGAGTAAAATATGGGATTGTTCATTTTCATAATTGACCTAAATTTTTAGCCTCTTCTAGTGATTTTCCTTGCTCTATAAATTTTTGTTGTAAAAAAGCATCATAATTAGACATTTGTTGAAATACAAAATCAGTATAATTATCTTTAGCTCAATTTTCATCATAAATAATTCCTGTTGTTCCAAAAAAAGCATTGAAATCAATCGGTTTAATTAAATTTTGAATTGCGAATTCTGCAATTTGAAAATCACTACTCACACCTCCGATTGTTTTACCTTCAGTCAATTGTTGCTTGAATTGTGGCAAGTCATTATATGTCCTAAAAGCAAATTTTTCATTGATAATTGATTCTGCATTTTCTGAAATATATTGAACATAATTATAAACAATAGGTTTAAATCCTGCATTAGGTAAGGAATATTTGAATGCAAAAGGAGCAATTGTTGTGGCTGAGGAAATTGCAATTATAGAACTGGAAATCACTACTTTTTGTCATTTTGTCATATTATTCTCCTTTAAATTTTGTTTTATTTAAATGTAAATTAAAAAATTTAGATTTAACTTTTTTAATTCCAAATAATTTTTTCAACATTGGATCTGTTGCATTTAATTTTATTAATTGTGAAGTTGTTTTTTTAGCCTTTTTAGCTTGACTTATTTTAAATAAAACATAAATTATGTTTCCTATTATTACTGCAATTAGCAATAAAGAACCTAATGCTAGAGCTCATGGCTGGAATTGACCTGCAAATAATTGAACTCCAACTGTTTGAACATTACTTGAAATTCTTGCCAATATAAAATCATCAAAAGAAAAAACAGTTGTAATAATAATTGAAAAAATTATAGGTAAAAGCATGTATCTAAAATAAGTTTTGAATCAAGTTCTTATTTTCCCATAACCTAAATCATAACTTGCTTTAAATAAAGTTTCATTAAATTTTTCGCTTCTTGGATACATGATTAAAATAGAATAAGGGAATGTCATAACTACATGTGAAATAATTGCTCTAAAAATTCCTTCATCATTAGCAACTAAGGTTCCAAACATTGATGTTAATAAAATAGCAATACCAATAGCAGTAATAATATCAGCATTAATAATAGGAATATTATTTGTTCCATCTGTATATAACTTAATTGCCTTGTTTTTTTGCTTTCACAAACCAAAAACAGTTAATAAGGATAATATGGTTGTAATAATTATTGTAAAAAATGCAATTATTGCAGAATTTGCAAAAGCTAACAATACATCTTGACTAAATAAATCAACATAAGCCTGAAAAGAAAGTCCATTTCAAATGTCAAAACTTATTACACCTCTTCTCGAGGTTGCGTTAAAAGAAAAAATTAATAAGAAAAATAATGGAATATACATTAGCAAAATGACAATTGATACAAAAGATATTTTGCTTGCTTTGATTCAATTAAACATTTTTCATTCCTTTTCATTTCATAATTAAAATAGGCAATAGATAAATTAAGAAATAAATAATTGACATAACAATTAGTGTTACTAAAACAACATTGGAAGCCAAAGCAATATCAAAAGGATTTGCTGGATTAGCAAGATTATTAATTTCATTTCCTACAAGTTGATTTTGACCAGGAACTGGTAAAAGTTTTTCACTTACAGCAATTGAAGTAGCCGCTAAAAGAAATACAATTCCTACTCCACTTAAAATAGCTTTTATGGAATAAGGAATTACAACTTTAAAAAAAGTTTTAATTCCACTAAATCCTAGATCTGTACTTGCATTTAAAATATTTTTAGGCATATCTCTAAAAATACTATAAATAGGAATAATCATAAAAGGTAAATATAAATAAATAAGCCCTAAAAGTAAAAAAGCATCATTGTTTAAAGAATTTACATCAAACATAGCACTAAAAAGTCCTCTTATTGCTAAAACTTTAACTAAAGAAAAAATAAAAAATGGACTTAAGATTAAACTCATTGCGATTGTTTTGAAAATTTTATTTTGACTTCTTGCCACAATATAAACAAAAGGCATAGCAATGAATAAAGAAAAAACAGCAGCAAGTACTCCTAAATAGACAGATCTAAGCATAATAATTCAAAATCTTCCCTGTTGGATAGTTCCAAAATTATTAAAACGCTGCCCATCTTCAAAAACAGGAGTAAAAGCTAAAACAGCTATAAAAATTAATGGTGTAATAATGAAAATTACTGAATATATAAAATAAGGTATTAAAAGAGATGATCTTGTATTAATATTAAATTTTTTCAGTATCTTTTGCATTATCACTTACTCCTTCCATTTTTTCCATTAGATGAACTGAATCTAATTCTCAGCTTAAATAAACATCTTGATCAATGTCATAAAATTTTGTACTTTCAACAATAAAAAGAACATTTTCAACAAGAATTTCAGTTATATAATATGATCCTTTATACACTCATTCTTTAACTTTACCTTTAATTAAACCTTCTTTATCAGAAACAATAATATCTTCAGGTCTAATTAAAGCATCTACTATTGTGTTATTTTCAAAATTTGTATGAACTGTATCAAAAGTTTTTCCTAAAAAACTTACTTTATTTTTTTCTAAATATTTTGCTTCAAATAAATTAGAATACCCAATAAAATTGGCTACTCATTTATTTTTTGGAAAATCATAAATATTTTTAGGAGTATCAAATTGTTCAATTTTTCCATCTCTAACAATAATAATTCTATCACTTAATTCGATTGCTTCTTTTTGATCATGCGTAACAAAAATAAATGTTAGTTTCAATTCTTTTTGAATATTACTTAAAAGCCTTTGCATTTGTTGTCTAATTTTTGCATCAAGAGCACTAAGTGGTTCATCTAAAAGCAAAATATTTGGTTCAATAGCTAAACTTCTTGCTAAAGCAACTCTTTGCTTTTGTCCACCAGACAAGTTTTGAATAGCACTTTTGGCATGACCTTCTAAACTAACAAGTTCAAGCATTTCTTTAACAATATCATCCATTTCTTTATTTGTTAATTTTCTACTTAAATATTTATTTGAATAACTTTCTTTTTTTAAATCTACATAGTTTTCTCAATATGAATAGTGGAAATCACTATCATCAATTCATTTTTGAAATTTTGATCTTTGTTTTTCAGTTAATTCAGAACTTTGTAGCTTTTGACGATAATCTTCTTGAATTTTATCAAGTTGCAACATTTTTTCATCTGCTGTTTTTTTTCAAATGTTAACTTTATTTTCAAATGTTTTTAATTGTAATTCTTTAACATCTGTTAAAGGTACTCTTTTAAGTTTAAGTCCATATTTAATATTTCCTTCAACACTTAAATGTGGAAATAAAGCATAATCTTGAAAGATTGTTGAACTTGGTCTTTTGTGAGGTGGTAAATCTTTAATATCTTTACCAAAAAATTTTATTTCTCCACGATTTGGATATTCAAAACCACCAATTAAAGATAAAATTGTTGTTTTCCCTGAACCAGAAGGTCCTAAAATAGTTATGAATTCTTCATCTTTGATTGAAAGATTAATATTGTTTAAAATTGTTTTATCACCATATTCTTTAGTGATTGATTTTAATTCAATTATTGGCAAATTTTTTGGGTTTAATTTACTAATTTTTGAAGCCGAGACCCTCGGGGGCTTCGAATTATTTGATTTGTTACTTGAGATGGAATTCATCGCAAAATACCTCCAGTTTATTTAACTTTAATTAAATACTCCTACTTGGTTTTCAGGCCAGAGTGTAATTTCCTTTAACTAATTATATACTTCTATGAATTTTTTAATATTTTTTTTTAGTTTTTTTTACATGACTAGAAATTATCTTTTATAAAAGAACTAACACCATTTTCCAAATTAGATTTTGTAATAAAAGTTGCATGTTCTTTTAAATCATTTTCTGCATTGTTCATAACAACGCAAACACCTGCTTCCTTGCAAATTTCAATATCATTTAAACCATCTCCAAAAAAGATGATATTTTCTTTTTTAAGATTTTTATCTTGCATTATTTTTTTAAGTGTAAAACCTTTTGATGTTTGCTTTGGAAAAATCTCAATTACACTACTAAAACCTTGAAGGACACTAGCACTTACTTCTGATTTGATTAAATATTTATGTAATTCTTGCATTTTAGATTTAGAAACTTCTTTAGAAAAAATTAAAAATTTATTTGCTCTTGAAGTTTTTTCAATATTTTCATCAAAGAAAAAATAAGCTTTTACTTTTTCATCAAAAGCATTTTTTTGTTTCATTTCATAATAACTTTTTATTTTATCATTAGAAATATCTGCTACTTTGTAATACATAAAATCAAAACCATACAAAACAAAATTCAGATTTTGAGAATTTAAAAAACTAATAATTTTAATTGTTTCAGATTTTGAAAAGTAAGAAATGTTTTCTGATTCATTTCTTAAAGAATCATTAATGATTGTTCCATTCACACTTATTGTAGGTAAAGTAGGATTAATTTGTTCTATCACTTTTGTAATTTCTATGTGATGTCTTCCTGTTGCGATTCCAACTTTAAAGCCTTTTTGTTTTAAATAATTAATTGCTTCTATTGAAGATATATCAATTTTTTTTAATTTTGAATCTATAAACAAAGTCCCATCTAAATCAAAATAAAATGCCTTGATATTTTTTAAAGTATTCATTTAAACTCCTTTTTTTAAAATTGAAAACACTATAGTAGTTCAATTTTTTTGAAAAAGAATTCAATTCCATTTTCTAAATTAGTTTTTGTTTCTACAGTTGCAACTGATTTTAGTTCCTTCCAAGAATTACCCATTGCAACACATAGTTTTGCAGCTTTGCAAATTTCAATGTCATTGACTCCATCACCAAAAAATCCAAAACTATCCAAAGATCAATTTATGTTTTTTGCAACTAAAGCTAAAGAAGAAGCTTTTGAAGTTTTTCTTGGAAAAATTTCAATAAAATTATTATAAGCATAAAGAATTTGAGCATCAATACCTGATGTTTCGATATCTTTTTTTATATTTTTATATTTTTTTTCATCTAAATTTTTACCAAATAATAAAAATTTATTAATTTTAAGATTTTTCCTTTTCTCATTTTTATCTAAAAAAACATAAGGGATTGGATATTGTGTTTTTAAAGAAATTTCATATTCTTGTTCGAATACTTTTAAATCTTCATTTAAATCTTCATTATAAGAATAAATTATTTCTTCATTTGTAAATGAACAACTTAAAACATTATTTTTTTCAATAATTTTTAAAATTTCTTCACCTTCATCAATATTAAAATTATTAATATTTAATACTTTTTTAGATTGAGGATCTAACATCATTGTTCCATTTACTGTAATAACAGGTAAATTGGGCTTAATTTTTTCAAGTTGTTCTTGAATTTCTAAATGGTGTCTTCCTGTTGCAATTCCAACTTTAAAACCTTTTTGTTTTAAAGTTTCAAAAACTCTTAATGTTGATGAATCAATTTCTTTTTCATTTACAAATGTAGTCCCATCTAAATCAAAATAAAATGCCTTAATACCAGTTAAAAGATTCTTATCCATATAATTAAATTAGCTCCAATAATTTTTTACCAATAGTATCAGAATTATTTGTTCCAATTACTTCTGTGGCAACTTTTTTTAGTTGCTCAGTTGCATGTTGCATAGCATAACCTTTTGATGAGTTTTTAACCATGTCTAAATCATTATTACTATCACCAAAGGAAATTAAATCACCCTCATTTTTATTCATATTTTTCAAAGCAACTATAAGTGCATTGTATTTTGAAGCATTTAAAGGATTGATATCTAAATAAACTTTATTTGTTATAACAATGCTATATTTATCACCATATTTTTCACGATATTTTTCATAAAGATGTTTGATTGTTATTTCATCAGATTTTAAAGCAGCTTGAATAAAAACATCTTCTTCTAATTTTTCTCTTGCATATTCATCTTCTACAGGAATTGTTCCTTTTAATAATTCTTTAATATAATTTTGGTCATATTTTTCTTCTAAAGGGGGGAATGTATTAATTACAAAAATATTTTGAATTCCATTTGCTGAAAAGAAAATGTTTTCATTATTTTTTGCTTCTTGAACAAAATCTTCGTAAACGTCCATTTCTAATGGCTTCAAATTTTTAACTTTACTGTTTTTAACATCAAATAAAACACTTCCATTGCTACAAATCAAATATTCAATTCCAGATACTTTTTCTAAAAAAGGCAAAACAGCAGAAAGTCCTCTTCCTGTAGCTAAAATCAATTTGTGACCTTTTTTAACGGCTAGGTCTAAAACTTTTTTTGTACCGGGGTGTATCTCACCACTATCTTCTAATAGAGTCCCATCTAAATCAAATGCAAATATTTTCATTACTTTTTATACTTCTTTCTTTTTGTTTTATTATTATTTATTTTTTAAGTGTGGGAATAATAAAACTTCTCTAATTGATTCATTATTTGTGAATAACATCACTAATCTATCAATACCAATTCCACATCCACCTGTTGGAGGTAAACCATATTCAAGAGCTTCAACAAAATCATAATCGATTTCATTTGCCTCTTCGTTACCATTATCCTTTTCATTTTGCTGATCTTTAAATCTTTCTAGTTGATCAATTGGATCAGTTAATTCTGTAAACATATTAGCATATTCTTTTGTACCGATAAACAGTTCGGCACGATCTGTAAAATTGGGATTTTTTTTGTTTTTATTAGCTAAAGGACTAATTTCAATTGGGTGCCCATAAACAAAAGTTGGTTGAATCAAATCTTTTTCTATAAATAATTCAAATAATTCATTGATAATGTGTCCAATTTTAAAATATGATTCAACTTTTATATGATGTTTTTTTGCAAGGACTTTTGCATCTTCAAATGAAATTTTATATAAATCAATTCCCAATTTCTCATTTAAAGCTTCCACCATATTTAGTCTTCTAAATGGTTTATTTAAATCTATCTCATATCCATTGAAAAAGATTGTTTTTAAATTTAATTCTTTTGCAATAAATTTAAATAAATCTTCTGTTCGATTCATCATTCCTTCATTATTAGAATATGCTTCATAATATTCAATTGAGGTAAATTCAGGATTATGAGTTGTGTCTACTCCTTCATTTCTGAAAATTCTTCCAATCTCATAAACTCTATCAAATCCACCTACAACTAATTTTTTAAGTGGTAGTTCTGTTGCAATTCTTAAATAAAAATTACTATTTAAAGCATTAAATTTTGTTATAAATGGCTTTGCACTTGCACCACCTAAAATTGGTTGTAAAACAGGAGTATCAACTTCTAAATATTCTAGGTTGTCAAAATATTTTCTTATTAAAGAAATAATTCTACTTCTTAATAAAAATGTTTTTCTAACATCATCATTTACAATTAAATCAACATAGCGATGACGGTATCTTTCTTCAATATCATTTAGGCCATGAAATTTATCAGGTAAAACTTTTAAAGATTTTGATAAAAGTTTCAATTCATTTGCTCTTAAAGTTAACTCACCTGTTTGAGTTTTCATTAACTTTCCATTAACAAAAATAATATCTCCTATATCTAATAGATCAATTAATTCTAAGTATTTTTTGTCTAATTCTTTGATTGGTAAGTAAATTTGGAATTTACTTCCTTGTGATTTTAAAACTAAAAAGGAACTTCTAATTGTAATAATTCTTCCTGTTGTTGATAATGAAAATTCATCTTTTGCTAATTCATCTTTTGAAAATGAATTATATTTTTGGATAATTTTATTAATATTTAAATCGAATTTCACTGTTTCGTGAAAAACTTCTACACCTAATTTTTGTAGTTTTTCAATTTTTTGACGTCGAATGAGTTCTTGCTCACTTAATTTTTGGTTCATACATCCTCTTGCATTTATAGAAATTATTTTAATATATTTGAATTATATAATAAAAAACATAAATGAACCTATCTTTTATTAGAAGAAATTATTTTTTGTCTAATTTTTTTCAAAATTTTAATCTTCCAGGAATTATTTTTCCTTGAGGTTTAGTTTCTTCTGCAAATAAAAATCCAACACCAAGTAGTGAAGAAAAAATTAAAAAGAGAATAACAAAACCTATTCATAATTCTAAAGATGCATTTTCAGGAACAATTGCTGCTAGAATAATATTTATAATTGTAAAAAAGAAGTACCCAAAACCTCAACTAAAAGAAAATATAATTCCTATTCTTTTTGGAGTGTTACCTTTTCTTTCGTGTGGATTTTGAAGTGTTATTGATTGAAGCGATCAAACAAGCCATCCTGATATAAAACCAAAAACATAAAAAGTTGCAACTGATCCAAATCTTCAACCTAAAAACATTAATATAAATGCAAGAATAATCATTGAAACAATAAAAATAGCAAATGGTTTTCTTTTTGCATTTGTTGAATTTCATAACCCTATTGTAAAAGGTGATAAAAATACTCCTGAAACATATACAATTGTAAAAATACTAAAAGCAGAATTTGCTTGATTTGTCAAATTAGCAGGTGCAAGATTAACTAAAGCTTGCCTAAATAAATCTGTAATAGGTATAACCGCAAGTACTAAACCAGCTCCATAAATTAAGACTCAAACTCAAGTTTGTTTTTCTTTTATAATTTCTTTCCCTGTTGTCGGATAAAGAGTACTATCATATTGATCTAGTTTGACTTGTGAAGTAATGTCAAAATTTTTTCCAAAAATTATATAAATAACAAGAGGAATAAAAGCTGTTGCAGCTGTTATTCCTGATACAAATTGTCAATTTGTTTGTAATTGAATTCTTAAACTTAAAAAAGGTGCTGCAACAATTATTGTTGCAAGGCTAAATCCAAAAGTGGAAAAAATTGTAAAAATTCCCTTGCGCTTTTGTGGGACACTTTTTGCAACAATAGGTTGCGTATAAATTATTAGAGTTGTTCCACCTATTGCTAAAAGCATCCTAAAAATAATAAATCCTGCAAACCCGCCAACATTAGAAGGCATTAAAATGGCAGGAATTGCCATTAAAAGAAGAGCAAGAGAAATAACAACAGCTCATTTATGAGTTAATTTAACAATTAAATATCCTACTACTAAAGAACCTACTCCTCTCATGAAAGTTATTGTATAATTAACTGCTTGCGTAATAAGATTAATATTTTCTGGAATTCCACCAAAAAAATATGCTGTTCATCCAATTGGATTTCCATTACTATCTATAGCACCTTGTCCTGCCAAATTACCTAGCATTAATCAATTAATAATAAAAACAATATATCCAATTATTAAAATACTTCACATTAAAAGACCTTGCTTAAAAGTTAAATTTTTTGATTTGAATTTTTCATTTTTTTTGGATTTAAAAAAATTAAATATATTCATTAAGTATCTCCTTTATATTTTTTATAATAGAAAAATTTTTAAAATATCACCAAATATCAATTTAAATTTATTTCTAAAATTAAATAAAAAAAGAATCCTTTGAGAATCCTTTTTTTATCTTAACGTTTTGCTTTTCTTCAAAACTTTAAACCATCTGGAATAAGTTTTCCACCAACTTTAGTTTCCTTAACAAATAAGAAACCTATTGGGAATAAAGCAGATATTACAAAGAAAGCTGCCAACATTCCAATTTGAAATCCTAATGATGCTCCTACTGGTACAATTATAGCTAAAATAATATTTGCAATTGTAAAGAAGAAGTATCCAAAACCTCAAATGAACGAGAATAAAACTCCAATTCTTTTTGGTGTATTACCTTTTCTTTCGTGAGGATTATTTAAAATAACCCCTTGAATAGATCATGTAAATCATCCTGCTAAAAATGCAAATACATAGAATGTTGCAATTGAACCATAAGCTCATCCTAAAAGCATACATGCCATTGCTACAAGGATCATTGAGCCAATAAATACAACAAAAGGTTTTCTTCTAGCGTTTGAAAAATTTCATCTACCAATAGTTAAAGGTGCTAAAAAGATTCCTGCAACATATAAAATTTGCATAATGTTGTGAGAGAATAAAATCTCATTAGTACTTAAACCTAGACCACTTGCATTTGAAAGAGATGTTAGAGCTGTTCTAAAAATAGGGAATAAAGGAATAACTGCCACTACTAATCAAGCTCCATAAACAACAACTCAAACTCATGTCTGTTTTTCCTTTAGAATTTTTAAACTAGAAGAAGGAAGAGATACTTCATCTGTAGAATTTAATTTGGTTTGAGATGCTGTGTCAAAATTTTTACCAAATAAAATATATAAGATTAATGGGATTATCGCTGTTGCAGCAGCAGATCCAGCTACAATTTGTCAATCAATACGTAATTGATTTGCAATAAATAAGAATGGAATTGTTGCAATAATTGTTCCAACATTAAATCCAAAAGGAGAAATTATAGAAAATATTCCTTTTTGTTTTTGAGTCATACTTTTTGCTAAAACAGGTTGAACATAAATAATTAAGGTTGTACCACCAATTGCAAGTAACATTCTAAAAATTATAAAACCTATGTATCCACCAATTCCAGCAGGCATTAAAGCAGCAGGAACTGCTAACAAAACAAATACAAGGGAAATGACAACAGCTCATTTATGAGTTAATTTAACAATTAATCATCCTACTATTAATGATCCTACTCCTCTCATGAATGTAATTGTAAAATTGATAGCTTCTGTTACAACAGTGTTTGGAGCAGTTGTTCCAAAAAAATGAGATACTCATCCTGGATTCCCTATTGTTCCACCTAAATTTCCTAACAATAATCAATTCACAACAAATAAGATGTAACCTGCAAGCAAGATACCTCACATAAGAATACCTTGCTTAAATGAAAGGCCACTTGGTTTATTTTGAATTTTAGTTTTTTCATCAACTTTGGCAGACTTTCTAAAAATTTGAAATGTGCTCATGTTTATCCTTTAATAGCTTCTAAAGCTTTTTGGATGTTTCCTTTTAGAATAGTTGCTGAACTAACAAATTTTTCTTGTTCTTCTTTAGTAAGGTTAAAATTAATAACTTCAACTACTCCTTTTGAACCAAGAACTGTTGGAACTCCAATGTAAAGATCTTTAACTCCGTATTGTCCTGTTAAATATACTCCAACACCAAAAATAGCATGTGAATCTGTTAAGATGGCTTCTACTAATTCTGCAACTGTTGAACCGATTCCAAAATATGTTGAACCTTTTCTATTAATAATTTCATATGCTTTTTTATAAACAGTTGTATGCATATCTTCAAGTTCTTTTTTAGAAATTCCTCTTTCTTTAACAATTTCATTAAAAGATTTTCCTGAAACTGTTGCTGCTGAATAAACAGAAACACTACTATCACCATGTTCACCTAAAACAAATGCCTGAACAGACTTTGGATGAACTTTTAATTTCTTAGAAATTTCAAATCTTAATCTTGCACTATCTAAAGATGTTCCACTACTAATTACACGATTTTTATCAAAACCTGTTTCATGTTGATAAATAAAAGTCATAACATCTACTGGATTTGCTACAACAATACTTACTCCTTTAAAACCTGATTTTTTAATGTTTTTAGCAATATTAGACATAATTTTTGCATTATCTGCAACCATTTCTAATCTTGTTTCTCCTGGTTTTTGAGGTCTTCCTGCTGTAATTACAACTACATCGTAATCTTTTAAATCTGAATATTCAATTTTACCAACACTAAAATTGTGATTGTTTGCTGCTGAAGCATCTTCAAAATCCAGTGAATGTCCTACTGATAATTTATCGTTAATATCAATAATTCCATATTGTTCTGCTAGACCTCTATTCATGCATGAGTATAAAACTGATACTCCTACTAATCCAGCACCTACCATGGCAACTCTTTTAATTTTTTTATCCATATATAATATCTCCTTATAATTTCTAATACCAATATTATATAACTTATCTTTAAAAAATGTGCTATTATGAACAAATTTTTCCAATAAAATGTAATTAATAGTTATTTTTTTATTTACCTACTCAAAATAAATGAATAAGTTTAGTTAAATTTACTTATCAATTAATACTTAAAATTTTTAGAATCAAAAATTTTTAGAATTGTAAAGGAAGAATTCAAAAAAATAACTTCTTTTGTCACAGAATTAAAATTCACTTGTCAAGAGTTTTTAAAAGAAAAGTGTGATTCATTGATTTTAAAAAAGCCTTCTGTTTCTTCATCTTTATTTAGTGATAATTTATCACAAATATCATAGGTAGTAAATTTAAAAAATTTTTTAGGAAGTAAAAAAAGAATTAAATTCTCCCAAAATTTAAGTTTTTTACCAAAATTTCTATTAGTTCTAAGAGATCCTATTTTTAGTCTTATATACTTTAGAAGATCTGTTGCTAAAAAAGCTCTTGATTTTAATGTTGGTAAAATAATGATTATTTTTATATAATCATCTCCATATTTGAAAGTGTTTTTATTTAAGACAAATCTAGGATTAAGTAAAAAAAACTTAGAATGGTTTGTATTATCTAAGCAATTAAGTGGAAATTTTTCCTTTAATAGCAAATATGATTCTAAGGTCATTAAAACTTCTAATTCTTCTTTTTCATTTAAATAATTTGGAGAATTTAAGGAATTTTCTAGAGTTTTAGAAAACAAAGAGTAAAATATCTTGTTTTCCTTGCATCTAATATTAAATTCTTTTAATAATAAAAATTTTAATGATTCCTTTTGATTTTGCATAGCTAAATTATAAAATAATAAAATTAATAAAATTAATAAAAAAATTCTGAATTAACAGAATTTTTAAATCAAAATATTTTAATTATTAACGTTGAGATTTATCATATGGTATTCCAACAGCTTTTGGAGCTTTTGATGATTTTCATAAAGCCGCTAAAGCAATTAGAGTTAAAGCAAAAGGTAAAATTAAGAATAGTCTTGAAAAATCTTGAATATTCCCTTGTAAAGTTGCAAGTTGGAACCCAAGAGCATAAAAGAATGAAAAGGCAATAGTTGCTAGCATGATTCACTGAGTTTTTCATTGCCCCATAATCATAATAGCTAAAGCTAAAAAACCTAATCCTTGAACATCTCCTGAAAAAGCTACTCCAAGCGATTGGACAAATAGACCTCCAGCAGCTCCTGCAAATGCTCCTGAAAGTAAAACTCCTTGTCATTTGTAGGAATTAACATTAATTCCAGCAACATCTGCTGCTTGTGGGTTTTCACCTATTGAACGAAGTCTTAATCCTCATTTTGTTTTATTTAAAACAACTCACATCACAATTATTAAAGCTAACGAAAGAAATAATTTAAAGCTAATAATATTTAAAGGATCAGAAGGACTTGAAGAAGCTGCAAGTTCATTTGTTCTAAACTCAAATCTATTTGCTGTTCCTACAATTTGTAATAAAATAAGTGCAACAGCTGAAGCTAAAATATTAATAGCAACACCTGAAATAACTTGATTTGATTTTAATCTAATTGTTGCAAATCCATGAAGTGCTCCAAAAGCTAAACCAAAAATTGTAGCAATAAGAATTAAAGGGATTTGCAATCACATATTTTCACTACGGAAAATTAAAGCAAAAATTGCATAAAAAGTTGAACCAACAATCATCATCCCATTAATAGCAATGTTTGTGATTCCTACTCTTTCTGAAATAAGCCCACTTAAAGAAGCTAGTGAAAGAACACTGAAATAAAGTATAAAAGCATTGAATAATTCGATTGTAAATTGCATTATTTAACTCCCTGTTCTGATTTTAGTTTTTTATATTCTTCTTTTTTAAGCTTTTTTTCTTTATAGTAACTATATAAAATTTCATGTTTTTCTTTTTTTAGATTGTTTTTTAATTCAGAGATTTGAGAATAATATAAATTATCTTTATCTTTTTGTTCAAAAAATCCATATGATTCTAAAATAATATTCATTTCTTTTTTATTGAAATTTAACTCATTAAAAATTTTTACTTTTTGATCAATAGAATTTGAATCTGTTTTAGATTTTAATTCACTCAATTTTTTTAAAAGAACATCTGCTTTATTTTTATTATCATTTTTGATTTGATCTCATTTAAGTTTGTTTTTAGATTTTAGACTTTTAATTTGTTCAATTTTTTTTAGATGCTCTTGCTTATAAAGGCTTTTTTGAGTTTTAAAATCTTTTAAAACTTTTTGATATTTTGAATTCTTATTCAAAATCAGTCAATTTTTAATGTAATTTATTAATTGAAATTTATTGAATGCTATTGCTATTGCTGTAAAGTAAATGATCACACCAACTGCAATTTGATTTGCTTCAGGTCTTAAACCAACTTCTTGTAATAAAGCAGCATTCCCATTTGTTAAAATTGAATAAAAGAATGCTGAAGCGATAATTCCAATTGGAGAATTATACGCTAGCAAGGAAATAGCAATTGAGTCAAAACCTACTAATAAAGGCCCAACACTTTCTGTTACATAATTCCCTCTTTGAAAAATAAAATAAAAGAAGAATCCTGCAAAACCTGCTAAAGCTCCTGAAATTGCAAAAATTACCATTGTAAGAGTTTTTTTACTAATTCCTGCATATTCTGAAGCATCAGGATTGAATCCAACTGCTTTAATTTTGTATCCAAAAGTTGTTTTTTTCAAAATAAAATAAAATCCAATTGAAATAATTAAAATCATAATAATTGCTAAAACAATTCACCCTGCTTCATAAAAAAATGAATCCACTTGAACTGTTTTTAAGGAATTAGTAGCTGAAATAGATTTAAAACTTGATCCTGAAGTTGCTCATGAAGCAAAATAAAATACTACTCAATTCAATAATAAAGTTGAAACAACTTCATTAACTTTTAAAAAAGCTTTTAGAGCTCCTGCGATTAAAGAAATTGAAATCCCACCTAATATAGAAATTATAATTGCTAAAAAGATTTGCCCACCATCAACAAATAAATTACCATTTGCATCACTATTAGCAACTATAATTAAATAGAAAAATGCTAAAAGTCCACCAAACATCATTTGACCTGAGACCCCAATGTTAAATAGTCCTGCTTTAAAGCCTATTCCTACAGCAAGGGATGCAAATACATAAACTAATAAAATTGTTGCAAATAATGATCCGCTACTTCCAAAAGTTGTTAAAAAAACAACAGATATAAATTCAAAAGGATTTGTTCCGTTAAAAGAAATGATAACTAAAGCTAGAATTAATCCTAAAAAAATTCCTCAAAGAGAATTATAAAGTTTTCTTCTTCCAGAAATAGAAGTTTCGCCTGAAAAAGTTTTTTTAAAATTGTTCATTCAATTTTTTATATTGATTGACTTAATTAGTTTTTGTTTTTCCATTATGAACTCCTTTCTTTATTTTGGTTTTTATTTATACCAGTCATTAACAATCCAATTTCTTCTCTTGTTGCATTTTTTGCTGAAGTAGTTCCAATAATTTTTCCTTCATGCATAACAGAGATGTTATCTGCTAAAGCAAAAACTTCATCTAATTCATAAGATATTAATAAAATTGCTTTTCCAGCATCTTTTTCTGCCAAAATTGCTTTGTGAATTTTATCAATAGCCCCAACATCCAAACCTCTTGTTGGTTGGACAATAAGAATAAAATCATGTTCAGTTAAAAATTCTCTTCCAACAATAACTTTTTGTTGATTTCCCCCTGAAAGAGATCTTGAAATTTCATTTCCTTCTCTTGCACCTCTAACATCGAATTTTTTAATAATTTCTTTTGTAAAACTATCTTTAAATTTTTCATTAATAATTGAGTATTTTTGTGATTTTGAATCACCTAATTTTCTTAAAATTGAATTGTCATTTACACTCATGTCTAAGACAAGTCCATATTTATGTCTATCTCCTGGAATATAAGATATTTTTTCCTTAATTCTTTTGTTAACATTAAAGTGAGTTATATCTTTTTCATTTAAAATAATTTTCCCAGAAGAAGATTTTGCTAAACCTGAAATGACAAATTCTATTATTTCTTGACCATTTCCTTCAACACCAGCTAAAGCTAATATTTCTCCCTTTTTTAGTTTGAAAGAGATGTTTTCAATTGACTTATTTTGATACTCAGCATTTACATTTTGCAGTTCTAAAATTGTTTTACCAAAGTTTGTGTTTTTGTCATTTTTTGGAAGCACAATATTTTGACCAACCATTGCATTAGCAATGTCTGAAGTTTGAACTCCTTCTAAAGATTTGAATTTTTTAACAACTTTACCATGTCTTATAACTGTGATTTCATCAGCAATTTTCTTAATTTCATTTAATTTGTGAGAAATAAAAATGATTGTCTTTCCTTCTTTTTTAAATTCTAATATTGTTTGCAAAAGTCCTTCAATTTCTTGTGGAGTCAAAATAGCAGTGGGTTCATCAAAAATTAAAATGTCTGCATCTCGATAAAGCATTTTAAGAATTTCAACTTTTTGTTGGGTTGAAACAGTAGAATTTCCTGTTTTGACTTTAAGATCAAAATTTAAACTGAATTTTTTTTGTAATGCAGAAATTTTGTATTTAGAAATTTCTAAATCCAAAAATCCATTTTTGATTGTTTCATTTCCTAAAACAATATTTTCTAAATTCGAATAATCATCAACTAGTTTAAAATGTTGGTGTACCATTCCAATTCCCAAATCATTTGCTTGATTAGGATTTGTTATAGTAATTTGTTTTTCGTTGATTTTTATGTATCCATTTGTTGGCTCATAAAGTCCAAATAAGATAGACATTAATGTGGATTTTCCAGCTCCATTTTCACCTACTAAAGCATGAACTGTACCTTTTTTTATTTCGATATTAATATCTTTATTAGCAACAACATTGCCAAATTCTTTTGTTATATTAACAAATTCAATTGCATAAGACATTTTAATTTGCAACCCTTCTAAAGTTTATTTTTTTAATTAATTCATTTAAAGGATTCGGGATCTGTTCTGGAGTTGAAGGGCCTCCAGAAAAGTTTGGGATTTGAACAGGAATTGTAGCTATTATTTTAGCTTTGTTTTTATTAAATAAAGCTAAAGAAGCTGCTAAATATTCATCTGCAACTTCTGCAAATGATCTCCCAACATTTGCTTGAACAAGACTTTGCGTAATTTTACCACCTAAAGCAGATTTTGAAAACCCTACAAAATCAACTGGTTCTGTTGATTCAACAAATCCTTTAGTAATGTCTGCATTAGCTAAAGGTAATGAACTTGAATTATTTTTTTCTGTAACAGGAATAAATCTTGAACTACTTCCTGTTATATTGAAAAATGGATCTGTGCTAACTGTTCCTAAGTATAATGAAGCTAATGCTGCATATGTTGTTCCTGCAACATTTTTTTCAACAGAACTAAAAAATAATTTTGCTAAATCAGGAGAAAAAGCTTTTGCTTGATCACTATCAACACCAATTACAAATTGTCCTGAATTTTCTTGACTAATACTATTTACTGTTAATGTAGTTAAAGAACCTGCTACAGGGAAAACAACTTGTGTTCCACTTCCAACAATTGATTGAATTGCAGTTGCTGCTTCAGGAGTTACAGCAAAACCTGTATTTATGTTTATTATATCTCCTGGAGTAAAAGATAATTTTTTATTATCAGTAATTGATGTTTCACCTGGTTCTAAAAAAGTTGAGTTATTAAAATCTAAAATACCTTGTAAAAAACCTGCATTAAAATTTGTTACTTCAGGAAAAGCTCCCCCTCCAAAAGTATTAAACGTTCTATTATTATTATGATTATCTGAAATGAATTTTGCAACAGCATTACCAACTATTCAAGAAGATTCTTGAGTACGATAATTGATTGAAATGAATTGTCCAGGAGGAACAAGCTCCAAATTAGTTGTTCAATCAATTGCAACAATAATTACTTGTTTTCTAATGAATTCTGCTCTATTATTTCCAATTTGAAGTCAATTTTGAAATGCACCATCTTGTTGAAATCCTGTAAGAACTCAAAACTTATGATTAAAAAATAAAGCCTGATCATATTGCCTTTGCAATTGATCAGGAGTTCCTGCTGTTGTTTCTGCAAATGAAAAATTACCAGGTTTTCCAGTTTGTCTTCCAATTTCTAATAAAGCTTCATTAATTGATTGATTAAAACTTAAATCATTTACAACCCCACCTGCTGTTATTAATAAAGTTTTACTATTAAATAGCGAATTATTTGCTACTCTTTGAGTTGCAAATTCGGCTTCTCTTGAAGCAACTAAATCTCTAAAGACTTGATTATCTGTAACACGAAGCCCTGTATTTCTTGGAGTTGCTCCAAAAATAATTCCTACTGAAGCTGCAACTGTTGCAGCGATTGCTGATCCGATTAGAATTTTTTTTGTATTTTTGTTCATCTAAAATTCACCTTCTTGTTTTTGTTTTATTGAATAATTATAACTAAAAAGGGGATAAAAAAAATTCAAATCTATTAAATTTATTCAATATGTTAAAAATAAAAAGTAATTTTTGAAAAATTTAAATTTTTATACATTAAATTTCTTTTTATAAGAATAAACATTAAATTCTTCAAATTCTTTTAAAAGAGTTTTTTTGTAATTGGATAAATCTCAATTTAAATAAACATCGCCATTTTGAATATTTTTTAGCTCGCTTACAATTAGCTCTTCAGCTTCATGAAAATAAGTTTCATAAATATATTTTCCACCCGAAATAAATAAAATCTCTTCAGAATTTCTAAATTTATCAAAAAGATTTTGAAGTTCTTGTTCGGAAGTAATTGAAAAATCAGCACTTGGTGTTTTTGTAAAGCCAAAAACATAAGAGATTCTATTTGCTAATTTAGAAGGCAAATTAGTAAAAGTGTTTTGTCCAAATAATAAAGCATGATTTAAAGTAGTTTCTTTAAAATGTTTAAATTCTTCTTTAATATGTCAAGGCATTTGAGTGCCACTACCAATTAAATTATTAGGATCAATTGCAACAATTAATTTAATCATTATACAGCCACCTTTGCTTTAATTGCAGGATGAGATTCATAATCAATAATTTCAATATCTTCATATTTAAAATCATCAATATTTTTAATTTTTTTGTTCAAAACTAATTTTGGTAATTTTAAAGGTTTTCTTGATAATTGCTCTTCTACTTGTTCTAAATGATTTAGATAAATGTGAGTATCACCTATTGTGTGAATAAATTCACCTACTTCATAATTTGTTATTTGAGCAACCATTGCAAGAAGAATTGAATAAGAAGCAATATTAAAAGGGACACCTAAAAATGTATCTCCTGATCTTTGATATAACTGTAATGATAATTTATTATTATTTACATAAAATTGAAAAAAAGCATGGCAAGGAGGAAGAGCCATTTTGGAAATTTCATTTGCAGCTCAAGCCGAAACAATAATTCTCCTTGAATCAGGATTTTTTTTAATTGTCTCAATTGCATCAAAAAGTTGGTCTGTGCCATTAAAATTTCTTCACTGTTTTCCATAAACAGGACCTAATTCACCATATTTTTTAGCAAAAAGAGTATCACTTTTGATTTTTAAAACAAAATCAGCTAAAGATTCACCATTAAAATCTTTTGATTTTTTAAAAGTTTCATAAGGCCATTCATTTCAAATATTTACTCCATTATCAACTAGATACTTAATATTTGTATCGCCTTTAATAAATCATAATAGTTCAAAAATAATTGATTTAAGATGAACTTTTTTAGTTGTTACTAAAGGAAATCCTTTAGATAGATCATATCTTCTTTGAGTTCCAAAATAAGAAATTGTGCCTGTATTAGTACGATCTTCTTTTTTTTGTCCTTTTTCTAAAATTTCTTTAAGTAAAGATAAATATTGTTCCATTTCAACTCCAAATTATTTGTAAATTTATTTTACTTTAAATAGCGTTATTTAAATCAATTAATAAGATTTCATATTTTAAAAGACTAAAAATTTAGATATTTATATTAGTAATGTATAATTTTGAAAAATAAGTATAAATTTTTTAAAAAATGTTATTAGTTATGTATAATTATTATGTATTTCGAAATACAGATGTACAGTTAAGAATACATAAGAATGATACATCACTAAAAAAAGGCTTTATGCCGTAACTACTACTTATTTTCAAAATAAGTAGTTTTTTTTGTACTTTTACAAAAATAAGGAGAATAAATTGAATAAAAAAGTTGTTTTAGGGCTTGATTTAGGAATTGCTTCTGTAGGTTGATGTCTCACAGATATTTCACAAAAAGAAGATAATAAGTTTCCAATCATTTTACATGGAGTAAGGTTATTCGAAACAGTGGATGATAGCGATGATAAGTTATTAAATGAAACAAGAAGAAAAAAACGTGGACAAAGACGAAGAAATAGAAGGTTATTTACAAGAAAAAGAGATTTTATTAAATATTTAATCGATAACAATATTATTGAATTAGAATTTGATAAAAATCCTAAAATTCTTGTAAGAAATTTTATTGAGAAATATATAAATCCTTTTAGTAAAAATTTAGAATTAAAATATAAAAGTGTAACAAATTTACCAATTGGATTTCACAATTTAAGAAAAGCTGCAATTAATGAAAAATATAAATTAGATAAAAGTGAACTTATTGTATTGCTATATTTTTATTTATCTTTAAGAGGAGCATTTTTTGACAATCCAGAAGATACAAAATCTAAAGAAATGAATAAGAATGAAATTGAGATTTTTGACAAAAATGAAAGCATAAAAAATGCAGAATTTCCAATAGACAAAATTATTGAATTTTATAAAATTTCAGGAAAAATTAGAAGTACTATTAATTTAAAATTTGGTCATCAAGATTATCTTAAAGAAATAAAACAAGTTTTTGAAAAGCAAAATATTGATTTTATGAATTATGAAAAATTTGCTATGGAAGAAAAAAGTTTTTTTTCAAGAATTAGAAATTATTCAGAAGGACCAGGTAATGAAAAAAGTTTTTCAAAATACGGTTTGTATGCTAATGAAAATGGTAATCCGGAACTAATAATTAATGAAAAGGGACAAAAAATTTATACTAAAATTTTTAAAACCTTATGGGAATCTAAAATAGGAAAATGTTCTTATGATAAAAAATTATATCGAGCGCCTAAAAATTCTTTTTCTGCTAAAGTTTTTGATATAACAAATAAACTAACAGACTGAAAACATAAAAATGAATATATTTCTGAAAGATTAAAAAGAAAAATTTTACTGTCTAGATTTCTAAATAAAGATTCAAAATCCGCAGTTGAAAAAATACTTAAAGAAGAAAATATTAAATTTGAAAACTTATCAGAAATTGCTTACAATAAAGATGATAATAAAATTAATTTACCTATTATTAATGCTTACCACAGCTTGACAACTATTTTTAAAAAGCATTTAATAAATTTTGAAAATTATTTAATTTCTAATGAAAATGATTTAAGTAAATTAATGAGTTTTTATAAACAACAATCTGAAAAATTATTTGTTCCTAATGAAAAAGGAAGTTATGAAATAAATCAAAATAACAACGTATTGCATATTTTTGATGCTATTTCAAATATCCTGAATAAATTTTCAACAATACAAGATAGAATAAGAATTTTAGAAGGGTATTTTGAATTTTCTAATTTGAAAAAAGATGTTAAATCTTCAGAAATATATAGTGAAATTGCTAAATTAAGAGAATTTAGTGGAACTTCTTCTTTAAGTTTTGGAGCTTATTATAAATTCATACCAAATTTAATTTCTGAGGGATCTAAAAATTATTCAACAATTTCATATGAAGAAAAAGCATTACAAAACCAGAAAAATAATTTTTCTCATTCAAATTTATTTGAAAAAACTTGAGTAGAAGATCTTATTGCTTCTCCTACTGTAAAAAGATCTTTAAGACAAACAATGAATCTACTAAAAGAAATTTTTAAGTATAGCGAAAAAAATAATTTAGAAATTGAAAAAATTGTTGTTGAAGTAACAAGAAGTTCAAATAATAAACACGAAAGAAAAAAAATTGAAGGAATAAATAAATATAGAAAAGAAAAATACGAAGAACTAAAAAAAGTTTATGATTTACCAAATGAAAATACAACTTTGTTAAAAAAATTGTGATTATTAAGGCAACAACAAGGATATGATGCATATTCGTTAAGAAAAATTGAAGCTAATGATGTTATAAACAAACCTTGAAATTATGATATTGATCATATTGTTCCAAGAAGTATATCTTTTGATGATTCTTTTTCAAATCTTGTTATTGTTAATAAATTAGATAATGCTAAAAAATCAAATGATTTAAGCGCAAAGCAATTTATTGAAAAAATATATGGAATAGAAAAATTAAAAGAAGCAAAAGAAAATTGAGGAAATTGATATTTAAGAAATGCTAATGGCAAGGCTTTTAATGATAAAGGTAAATTTATAAAATTATATACAATTGATAATTTAGATGAATTTGATAATAGTGATTTTATTAATAGAAATTTAAGTGATACAAGCTACATTACAAATGCTCTTGTAAATCACTTAACTTTTTCAAATTCAAAATATAAATATTCTGTGGTTTCTGTAAATGGAAAGCAAACATCTAATTTGAGAAATCAAATTGCTTTTGTTGGTATAAAAAATAATAAAGAAACCGAAAGAGAATGAAAAAGACCTGAAGGATTTAAAAGTATTAATAGTAATGACTTCTTAATAAGAGAAGAAGGAAAAAATGATGTAAAAGATGATGTTCTTATTAAGGATAGAAGTTTTAACGGACATCATGCTGAAGATGCTTATTTTATAACAATAATTAGCCAATATTTTAGAAGTTTTAAAAGAATTGAAAGATTAAATGTTAATTATAGAAAAGAAACAAGAGAATTAGATGATCTTGAAAAAAATAATATTAAATTTAAAGAAAAAGCTAGTTTTGACAATTTTCTATTAATTAATGCTTTGGATGAATTAAATGAAAAGCTAAATCAGATGAGATTTAGTAGAATGGTTATTACAAAGAAAAATACTCAATTATTTAATGAAACTCTTTACTCAGGTAAATATGATAAGGGGAAAAATACGATAAAAAAAGTTGAAAAGTTGAATTTATTAGACAATAGAACAGATAAAATTAAAAAAATTGAAGAGTTTTTTGACGAAGACAAATTAAAGGAGAATGAACTAACTAAATTACATATTTTTAATCATGATAAAAACTTGTATGAAACTCTTAAAATCATTTGAAATGAAGTGAAAATTGAAATTAAAAATAAAAATCTAAATGAAAAAAATTACTTCAAATATTTTGTAAATAAAAAACTTCAAGAAGGAAAAATTTCCTTTAATGAATGGGTTCCTATTCTTGATAATGATTTCAAAATTATCAGAAAAATTAGATACATTAAATTTTCTAGTGAAGAAAAGGAAACTGATGAAATAATTTTCTCTCAAAGCAATTTTTTAAAAATTGATCAAAGACAAAATTTTTCGTTTCACAATACTTTATATTGAGTTCAAATTTGAGTGTATAAAAATCAAAAAGATCAATATTGTTTCATCTCAATTGATGCAAGAAACTCAAAATTTGAAAAGGATGAAATAAAAATAAATTATGAAAAATTAAAAACTCAAAAAGAAAAATTGCAAATTATAAATGAAGAACCTATTTTAAAAATTAATAAAGGAGATTTGTTTGAAAATGAAGAAAAAGAATTGTTTTATATTGTTGGAAGAGATGAAAAACCTCAAAAATTGGAAATAAAATACATTTTAGGAAAAAAAATAAAAGATCAAAAACAAATTCAGAAACCTGTCAAAAAGTATTTTCCAAATTGGAAAAAAGTTAATTTAACTTATATGGGAGAAATATTTAAAAAATAATTTATGGGTTGAAAAATTGTAGAAATTAATACAGATGAATATGTTCACTTATATTTAAATAATTTGTATATAAAAAGAAAAAATGAAAAAATTCTTTTAAACATTAGAGATATAGATACTATTTTATTTAATAATCAATATTCAACAATTTCAATAAGACTTTTAACATTTTTAGCTAAAAATAATGTCAATATTATTTTTATGAATGAAAAAAATGAGCCTAATTCTTATTTAATTCCAATTGAAGGAAATCACAATTCTTTAAAAGTTGTAGCAGAACAAGTAAAATGAACTAAAGAATATAAAGCAATTTTATGAAAAGATATTATTAAAAATAAAATTCATAATCAAAAGAATTTATTAATTAAAAATAAATTATTTAATAACTCTGAATTTGGAATTGAATATTTTGATGATTTAATTAATAATGTGAATTTGTTTGACATTTCAAATCGAGAAGGTCATGCAGCAAAAGTCTATTGAAATATGACATATTCAAAAGAATTTATAAGAAATAATTCAGCAACAAAATTAAAATTTGATAAATTTGAAATTGTTAATGCAATTTTAAATTATGGTTATTCTATTTTAAGATCTTCTGCAATCCAATCAATTATTAAAAAAGGTTTAGATCCTAGATTTAGTATATTTCATAAATCTTTTTCTAATTTCTTTGCCCTTGCAAGTGATTTGATTGAAATTTTTAGACCTCTAGTAGATGAAATTGCATATTTACATAAAGATGAAACATTTTTTGATGTAAAAATAAAAGATGAATTAATAAATGTTTTAAATAAAAAAGTAATCTATAAAGGAAAGTATTTTTATGTAAATGATACATTTGATCAAATAGCAGATAATTTAGTAAATAAAAGAAGTTGAGAATGAGTAGAATTGTGAGATTAATTTTGATGTATGATTTTAATATGAAAGAAGAAAATGAATTAAAAGAGTATAATAAATTCCATCGGTATATTCAAAGTTTAGGTTTTATAATGATGCAATATTCTGTTTATTATAGAGTTGCTAATACTAATTCCAAAGCTGATTCTTTTGTAAAATTAGTAGAAAAAAAATTGCCTTCTAATGGCCATGTTAGAATTTTAAAAATTACAGATAGAGAGTTTTTAGATATGAAAATTTTAAGAGGAAATAGAAAAATAAATGAAAGTATAAATTCTAACGAAAGATTTATAAAAATTAATCATGATGAAAATTAATTTTGCAGAAAATAAAATTATTTATACTAATAATTATTTTGAATTTTTATTAAATTTAGAAAATATAAATGATTTTTTAATTATTAATCCTTTTTCAAAAGTTTCTGAAATTCTTAATTTTAAATCTAAAAGCTTTTTTAATAATTTTTTTATGGACGAATATAGTATTAATTTTCTAAATCTCATTTCGCATGAAAAAATTAATGAAATGTCAAATGATATAAATCAAAAATTAGGGTTTGAATTTGTTTCTACAAATTTAGATTTAGAAAAAAATACCAAATCATTTTTAGAAATCGATAAAGATTTACTAATTAATGAAATAAATATTTTAAATATTTTAAAAATAATTGATAAATATTCTAACGAAACAATTAGTATTTTAATCTATGGAATAAAACTAAAAAATTTTAGTGAATTCATTTTTAATAAATTAAATATTATTTATTTAATTGATAAACTTGCATACAATTTATCTTTTGAAAATATTGAGCAACTTGTTTTTGCAAATAAAAAAGAAATTGTTGAAATTTTTGACAAAGAAAAATTGATAAATTATTTAGAATCAGGAACTAAAACTTTAATAACGGTTGAAAAAATCAATAATTATTTAAAAGGTGAAGAAAGCTTTGATTCATTTTTGATAAATAAATTTTTGGAAAAAATTTAGAATTTTTTGAAATTTGAGGTTTTGGTGTAGTATCATTCTTATGTATTCTTAAACTGATAAATGTGGTTTGCTGATAAGTTTAGAGTTTTGGTGTAGTATCATTCTTATGTATTCTTAAACTCTTGTTCAGATAATATAAATGATGTTTCAGTTTTGGTGTAGTATCATTCTTATGTATTCTTAAACCAAGTAATAATTTATTATTTACAATTTTGTGTTTTGGTGTAGTATCATTCTTATGTATTCTTAAACATGTATTAAATTACCATTAAAATAATATATGTTTTGGTGTAGTATCATTCTTATGTATTCTTAAACTAAGCATTTTGGTGCTCTCTTATATAATCAGTTTTGGTGTAGTATCATTCTTATGTATTCTTAAACAAAGGGTGCATTAGAAAAAATCTGACCTATGTTTTGGTGTAGTATCATTCTTATGTATTCTTAAACTATGACGAATTTAAAAGTTGCAAGCGTAGGGTTTTGGTGTAGTATCATTCTTATGTATTCTTAAACATAAATTAACAATTTCATTTGATAAATTAGGTTTTGGTGTAGTATCATTCTTATGTATTCTTAAACTTTTCAATTTCTTTTCATAAAACTTCGTGAGTTTTGGTGTAGTATCATTCTTATGTATTCTTAAACAGCTACATAAGCAAAGCTTGCAGACAGTGCGTTTTGGTGTAGTATCATTCTTATGTATTCTTAAACGAAAAAATGTTTATTATTTAGATACAGACAGTTTTGGTGTAGTATCATTCTTATGTATTCTTAAACTATTTTTTTGATTTATTAGTTGGGCAGAATGTTTTGGTGTAGTATCATTCTTATGTATTCTTAAACAAATGAAACAAACAACAAAGAACAGTCAGCGTTTTGGTGTAGTATCATTCTTATGTATTCTTAAACAAGAAAGAGAGTATAACTCTCTTTCTTTTAGTTTTGGTGTAGTATCATTCTTATGTATTCTTAAACTTAATACTGAATCTATTGGTGCTTGAGTCTGTTTTGGTGTAGTATCATTCTTATGTATTCTTAAACAATCTATCAAATAGAGCCTGAATCATTACCGTTTTGGTGTAGTATCATTCTTATGTATTCTTAAACTTAAATCATTTTCCAAATAGTGTTGCATTGGTTTTGGTGTAGTATCATTCTTATGTATTCTTAAACCCGTCATCAAAATTTAATTCAAATCCAGTAGTTTTGGTGTAGTATCATTCTTATGTATTCTTAAACTTCTACTATTTTACTATCACCTGATACCATGTTTTGGTGTAGTATCATTCTTATGTATTCTTAAACCTTTTTCCATGGAAAAGCAGGCGCATATAAGTTTTGGTGTAGTATCATTCTTATGTATTCTTAAACAGCAAAAAGCAGATATAGTTATTATCATTCGTTTTGGTGTAGTATCATTCTTATGTATTCTTAAACTTAATTTTGAAGTGAGCGTATAATCACTCTGTTTTGGTGTAGTATCATTCTTATGTATTCTTAAACGAATAAAGAAGAAACTACTAACTATAATATGTTTTGGTGTAGTATCATTCTTATGTATTCTTAAACGACGAATGATATACAACAAGAGAAGATATTGTTTTGGTGTAGTATCATTCTTATGTATTCTTAAACTCGAATTAACGTCTTATTATCACGGTGAAGGTTTTGGTGTAGTATCATTCTTATGTATTCTTAAACATTTTTATATTATGGTGTCAGTGTGTGCATGTTTTGGTGTAGTATCATTCTTATGTATTCTTAAACGGTTGGAAAATTCTTAAATCAATTGCTCTTGTTTTGGTGTAGTATCATTCTTATGTATTCTTAAACCATTTAATTAGAATTACAGGAGTTAATACTGTTTTGGTGTAGTATCATTCTTATGTATTCTTAAACATAAATACTTAATTTTACTGCTCTAATATTGTTTTGGTGTAGTATCATTCTTATGTATTCTTAAACATGTATTATTTTGATAGTATAATAATATATGTTTTGGTGTAGTATCATTCTTATGTATTCTTAAACTGTTTATTATTTCTTGTAATAAATTGTGGGGTTTTGGTGTAGTATCATTCTTATGTATTCTTAAACTATTAAGCAGACTGGGTTTAACCTATTCTAGTTTTGGTGTAGTATCATTCTTATGTATTCTTAAACAAATTTCACTTTTATAATAAGGTTGATCTGGTTTTGGTGTAGTATCATTCTTATGTATTCTTAAACATACAAATTGAAAAAAAGATTATACAATGAGTTTTGGTGTAGTATCATTCTTATGTATTCTTAAACTAGAATTAGCAAAATATTATCATGGTGAAGGTTTTGGTGTAGTATCATTCTTATGTATTCTTAAACTCATTTCCTTTATCGACTGGACTTGTTTCAGTTTTGGTGTAGTATCATTCTTATGTATTCTTAAACTCGCTGTTATAGTCTCAAAGTCAGAAACTCGTTTTGGTGTAGTATCATTCTTATGTATTCTTAAACTTAATTGCAATAACTTCTGCATTTAATTCGGTTTTGGTGTAGTATCATTCTTATGTATTCTTAAACTTTAAATGCAAATTTAGATTTGTTTAATGTGTTTTGGTGTAGTATCATTCTTATGTATTCTTAAACAATTTGTCCATTTGTTAGCACATTAAGGTCGTTTTGGTGTAGTATCATTCTTATGTATTCTTAAACTTACTACTTTAATTACGTTATCTACTAATCGTTTTGGTGTAGTATCATTCTTATGTATTCTTAAACTTATCTACTTCATTGTCTAAAACCTCCACTGTTTTGGTGTAGTATCATTCTTATGTATTCTTAAACACGACCTTATAAATACAAATTAAGTTATGCGTTTTGGTGTAGTATCATTCTTATGTATTCTTAAACAAAAGGTATTGATATGAATGAGTTTCGTCAGTTTTGGTGTAGTATCATTCTTATGTATTCTTAAACAAAATGCTCCTATTAGTTCTGGTCTTTGTAGTTTTGGTGTAGTATCATTCTTATGTATTCTTAAACTCATATTGATTATTTTCTATGTTTCTTAAAGTTTTGGTGTAGTATCATTCTTATGTATTCTTAAACTGTATTTCTTAAAGTTATTTGTCCTGCAGGTTTTGGTGTAGTATCATTCTTATGTATTCTTAAACAAAACAACTCTCAATAAAAGGAGATATATGATTTTGGTGTAGTATCATTCTTATGTATTCTTAAACTCATTTAGTAAAAAATCTCATTCTTCTTTTGTTTTGGTGTAGTATCATTCTTATGTATTCTTAAACTAAAAAAATTAAAGATAGCGCAAAATTAAAGTTTTGGTGTAGTATCATTCTTATGTATTCTTAAACAAATTTCACTTTTATAATAAGGCTGGTCTGGTTTTGGTGTAGTATCATTCTTATGTATTCTTAAACTTAAATCATTTTCTAAATAGTGCTGCATTGGTTTTGGTGTAGTATCATTCTTATGTATTCTTAAACTAAGTATTTAAAGCAACTGTATAACCTACAGTTTTGGTGTAGTATCATTCTTATGTATTCTTAAACATTCACTTTCGGAAATAAAATTTTTTATATGTTTTGGTGTAGTATCATTCTTATGTATTCTTAAACTTTGATTTGATTTTCCATTATGTAGTAATTGTTTTGGTGTAGTATCATTCTTATGTATTCTTAAACTTAAAGATAATTTTTTATCTACACTTAATAGTTTTGGTGTAGTATCATTCTTATGTATTCTTAAACTTTTAAAATTAATATCATATTCTAAAACATGTTTTGGTGTAGTATCATTCTTATGTATTCTTAAACACGTGATACATTAAACGAAGAAGAGATTCAGTTTTGGTGTAGTATCATTCTTATGTATTCTTAAACATTCACTTTCGGAAATAAAATTTTTTATATGTTTTGGTGTAGTTTCATTCTTATGTATTCTTAAACTAATTTTACTCCAAGCATTGCAAGATAAATGTTTTGGTGTAGTTTCATTCTTACGTATTCTTAAACTAATTTTACTCCAAGCATTGCAAGATAAATGTTTTGGTGTAGTATCATTCTTATGTATTCTTAAACATTAGACAAACAACTCCACTTTTTCAAACAGTTTTGGTGTAGTATCATTCTTATGTATTCTTGAAAGGGTTTTTCCCATTATAAATAATTTCTTTAAATACATAATTATGAGTATTTTATAAAAGCTAAATTCTAAATTAAAAAAGACTTAATAACGAAAAAGGAATCCGAAAAATGAAATGCATGGATAAGTAAAACATCTATAGAAAATCTGGAGAAAAGAATTAATAAAAAATTTGCTTGAATTAATTGCTCAAATATTGATTTATGGAATTGATGAGAAAAAATAGAAATTACAAAACTAATTAAAATACAAAAACTTTAGACAGAAATCATAGCATTGTCACTAAAAATAGTAAAATGAGTGTTTTTCAATATATCCATACCTATTAACATATCAATATTTTGTGATTGTCTTAAATTTTCTAGACTTGTTACTTCTATAATCTGCTCAAAAGGTACTAATTTATTTGTATAAAAGGATTTTTCTTGAAAGTTTTTTTCTATAGAAGGTAAAAGTAAAGTGCTTTCTGTTAAAAAGGATAACGACACAAGATATTTGGAAGTAATAAGTCTATTTGATGCTGTTTGAACTGATGATTTTCCTATTGAAATTAAACCTAACTCATTTGCAATTTCTTGAGAAATTGCTGAACTTGTAGCTCCGGTATCAATTAAAGCGAATATTTCTTTTTGATATTTTTCAATACTTTTAAGAAACTCTAATCATTTACTTCATAAAGGAATGTCTTCATTAAGAATCTTAAAAAATTCTTCTTGAGAAATGTCTACTAACTTTCCATATCGCTGCAAAATTTTTCCTTTTACAAAATCATTTACTTTTTCAGTTAAATGAGAATTGTTTTTCCAAAACTTTAAAATGTCTATATTATTAACTAATATTACTTTAATAATAATTTTATTTTCATGGATTTTTTGAAAAATTCTATTTGGCATATTTTCTTCCGATATTAGAAAAGAAATTTTGATTTTTCAAATTTAAATCTTCAACACTTTGAATAGAAATATCTTTATCTTTATTTTCTTCTTTCGAAAGAAAATAAGAAGCTTCTTTCAAATCGTCAAAATTAGCTAAAATTTTTTCATCTTCTATTAAAAAATATTTTTTTGAATATGCTTTTTTTAAACTTTCAAAATTATTTTTAAATCACTCGAAATTTTTTTCATTTTTCTTATTTTCCATTTTGTCCTCATGTCTTCTTAATTTTATTTAAAAAATGCAATTCATTAGATTGAAATAGAAATATTTTTATTTCTTTAACTATCTCTATTCACAAAAATTATACATTCAAACATTATCTTTATGATAAAACAAATTTATATAACAATAAGTTTAAAAGCTAATTTTGCAAAATGTTAGAATAATGTTTAAAATCATATTAGCTAATTTTGATATAATTTTTTATAGTACAAACAAAATGGAGTTATGTGAAAGTAAATAAAATTTTGAAAATAATTTTTTTAGTTGGAGTTATAGCGATAAGTTCTTTTTCGTTTGCTAACATTGCCGTTAATAGCAATTACATTACAAGAAATCCTGAAAATTTAAATAATACAAATGCAAGAGTAAGAAGAAGCGTTAATAATACTTCTATAAATAATCAAGATAGAATAAATATAAATAGTTTTATTAGTATTGCAGAGCATATAGTAGCTCCTACAAATAATAAATATGCTAGTGATTATGCATATGGTGAATTTTCCGATAATGAAATTCTTGAAAGAATTTTAGTTTCACCACTTTTAAATAAAGATTTAAGTATTCCAAGAAATGCTTTAGAACATATAGAATTAATAAAAGAAATTAGTAGAAATAATGTTTCTCAAATAAATATTCGTTATACAAAAGAAACAATTCAAGATAGATTAAACGCTTTAAGTATCGATAATCAGTTTAACTATACAACTATGTATAGTGATTGATTTACATCTATACCAACTCAAGAAAGATTAGATTTAATTTTACAATCTGACAAACAATCTTCAGCTTATCGCTTATTAGTAGGACTTAAAAATGCTAATTTAAGCCCCAAAGATTTAGCTCCAAATGATTATACTGGTAGTTTTTTTGTTGAAGCAACTTATAACAATACTAATCCTGAAACATTTACAACCGAAAATGGATTTTTCTTATTAGAGAAAAAACAAAGAGCTGATAATAATGGTTTTGATTATACTTATTTAATAAGAATAAATACTTCAAGAGTTAAATTTGATATTGATGAAAATGTGAATAGAGAAGAATTTATAAATAAAATTAATAATCCAATAAATTTAAGACAAATGGAATATTCACAAGACTTTTTTAAAAGATATTTTAATACTCAAGAAAATAGATTAGCTAAAAATGAATTAGAAATACTTTTAGAAAAATTAAGTATTAAAAATGAATTAGGAAATTTAAGTATTCCTAAATTAGATCTTTTTGTGAAAAATGATGTGAATTTAAAAATAGAAGATAGATTTTTTATTGATGTTGAATATGATGATACATATATTAATCAAAAATTAAACACAAGACCATTTAATAGTGGAGTAGTGATTCATACTCCTTTAGAAATTGAAAAAATTTTAGGAGAGAGAATTCATAAAATATTAAGTGATATTTATATGATTAAGGGAGGACAAAATCCAAATTTAGGATTTGTTAATATTAATTATAAAGATTTATTTGTAGAAAAAGTACCAAAAAATCTAACTCTTCCTAATGGAAATGTTGTTGAGAATTTTAGAAAAACAATTATTAGAATTCCAATGAATTATTTCTTTAGAAAATTAGAAGATAATAATTTTAATAATTGAGTAGAAAATAATTTAAGTTTTAATAATAATATTTTTTCTGTAGATGGAATATATACAAGAGCTCAATTTGATGCTAATGGAATTATTTTAAATAATGTTAATGATTTTATGACTACACAAATTAAATCAATTGAGATAAGTAAAAGTGATTTTATTACCGGAAGAGCAAATATTAAAATTAATTTTGAAAATGTGGAATTTTCTCTTTCAGAAGTTGATAGGCAAATAAGAACTTATTCTCATGAATTTTTAACACCTTTCAATTCTTTTAAAGCTGTTAATATTAATAATAATTCATCCTATCCAAAATGAGTTAATGCAAATAATAATTTTTTTGCTATTGATGGAATGTATCTTAATAAAGATTTGAGATTTACAGGATTAAATTTTGAAAATCCAGAAATCGAAAAAACTATTGATAGTATTGAAATTTCAAATAGTGATATTTTAAACGGAAGTGCAAATATTAAAATTAATTTTAATCGAATAATATTGCAATTAATAGAAAAAGATTTTGAATTTTTCAACTCTTTTGAAATAAAAGGATTCCAAAATTTTGATAGTTCAAAAATGAAAATGGAAATTAATAATAAAATTACCCCTGAAAATGAAATATTTAGTAGAAATAATAAATCAATCGAAGAATTTAAAAAAGAATTGGCTTTAAAAGGTTTAATAATTTCAGATTTAGAATACTTATCAAAAATAAATTTTTTAGAAATTTATGAAGCAAATAAAGCTAATGGTAGTGCAAAAATTAGAATTCAATGAAATTTAGTAAATGAATTTAATACTAATGTAGTAAATAATGAAATTACAAATAAAGATTTTATCTTAAATCAAGATTTAGGACTTGTTTTAGGATTTGATGTTCTTATTAACAATAATTTACCTGTAATTATAGGTTCTATTAGTGCTAGCTTTTTAGTAGTTGCAATTACTTCTTTTAGTTTATGAAAATTCATTAAGTCAAAAAAAAGTAAAAAATAAAATTTTTTGAATTAAGCACTAGCGAAATAGCTTTAAATTAGTGTTGAAAACCATATTAGATAATTTTGATATAATTTTTATATTGCAAACAAAATGGAGTTATATGAAGGTAAATAAATTTTTAAAAACAATTTTCTTTTTTAGTGGAACTCTAGCATTAAGTTCTTTTTTGTTTAATGGTGTTATTTTAATTAAAAAATCACAAGAAAAATTCATTCAAGAAGAAACTTTTACTTTAAATAAAAATAAGGTAAATGCTAATTTTATAGAAAATTCATCTGCAGAAATTTTAGCTCCTACAAATAATAAATATGCTAGTGGTTATGCATATGGAGATTTTGCTAATAATGAAATTCTTGAAAGAATTTTAGTTTCACCACTTTTAAATAAAGATTTAAGTATTCCAAGAAATGCTGTAGAACATATAGAATTAATAAAAGAAATTAGTAGAAATAATGTTTCCCGAATAGATCTTCGTTATACAAAAGAAACAATTCAAGATAGATTGGGTACTTTAGGTATTGATAATCATTTTAGTTATACAACTATGTATAGTGATTGATTTACGTCTATACCTACTCAAGAAAGATTAGATTCAATTTTACAATATCAAAAACAATTTTCAGCTTACCGCTTATTAGTAGGACTGAAAAATGCTAATTTAAGTCCGAAAGATTTAGTTCCAAATGATTATGCTGGTAGTTTTTTTGTTGAAGCAACTTATAACAATACTAATCCTGAAACATTTACAACTGAAAATGGATTTTTCTTATTAGAGAAAAAACAAAGAGCTGATAATAATGGTTTTGATTATACTTATTTAATAAGAATAAATACTTCAAGAGTTAAATTTGATATTGATGAAAATGTGAATAGAGAAGAATTTATAAATAAAATTAATAATCCAATAAATTTAAGACAAATGGAATATTCACAAGACTTTTTTAAAAGATATTTTAATACTCAAGAAAATAGATTAGCTAAAAATGAATTAGAAATACTTTTAGAAAAATTAAGTATTAAAAATGAATTAGGAAATTTAAGTATTCCTAAATTAGATCTTTTTGTGAAAAATGATGTGAATTTAAAAATAGAAGATAGATTTTTTATTGATGTTGAATATGATGATACATATATTAATCAAAGATTAAACACAAGACCATTTAATAGTGGAGTAGTGATTCATACTCCTTTAGAAATTGAAGAAATTTTAGGAGAGAGAATTCATAAAATATTAAGTGATATTTATATGATTAAAGGAGGACAAAATCCAAATTTAGGATTTGTTAATATTAATTATAAAGATTTATTTGTAGAAAAAGTACCAAAAAATCTAACTCTTCCTAATGGAAATGTTATTGAGAATTTTAGAAAAACAATTATTAGAATTCCAATGAATTATTTCTTTAGAAAATTAGAAGATAATAATTTTAATAATTGAGTAGAAAATAATTTAAGTTTTAATAATAATATTTTTTCTGTAGATGGAATATATACAAGAGCTCAATTTGATGCTAATGGAATTATTTTAAATAATGTTAATGATTTTATGACTACACAAATTAAATCAATTAAGATAAGTAAAAGTGATTTTATTACTGGAAGAGCAAATATTAAAATTAATTTTGAAAATGTTGAATTTTCTCTTTCAGAAGTTGATAGGCAAATAAGAATTTATTCTCATGAATTTTTAACACCTTTAAATTCTTTTAAAGCTGTTAATATTAATAATAATTCATCCTATCCAAAATGAGTTAATGCAAATAATAATTTTTTTGCTATTGATGGAATGTATCTTAATAAAGATTTGAGATTTACAGGATTAAATTTTGAAAATCCAGAAATCGAAAAAACTATTGATAGTATTGAAATTTCAAATAGTGATATTTTAAACGGAAGTGCAAATATTAAAATTAATTTTAATCGAATAATATTGCAATTAATAGAAAAAGGTTTTGAATTTTTCAACTCTTTTGAAATAAAAGGATTCCAAAATTTTGATAGTTCAAAAATGAAAATGGAAATTAATAATAAAATTACCCCTGAAAATGAAATATTTAGTAGAAATAATAAATCAATCGAAGAATTTAAAAAAGAATTGGCTTTAAAAGGTTTAATAATTTCAGATTTAGAATACTTATCAAAAATAAATTTTTTAGAAATTTATGAAGCAAATAAAACTAATGGTAGTGCAAAAATTAGAATTCAATGAAATTTAGTAAATGAATTTAATACTAATGTAGTAAATAATGAAATTACAAATAAAGATTTTATCTTAAATCAAGATTTAGGACTTGTTTTAGGATTTGATGTTCCTACTAATAATAATTTAGCAATTATTGTAGGTTCTATTAGTGGCGCATTTTTAGCATTTGCTATTGTTTCTTTTAGTTTACGAAAATTCATTAAGTCAAAAAAAAGTAAAAAATAAAATTTTTTGAATTAAGCACTAGCGAAATAGCTTTAAATTAGTGTTGAAAACCATATTAGATAATTTTGATATAATTTTTATATTGCAAACAAAATGGAGTTATATGAAGGTAAATAAACTTTTAAAAACAATTTTCTTTTTTAGTGGAACTCTAGCATTAAGTTCTTTTTTGTTTAATGGTGTTATTTTAATTAAAAAATCACAAGAAAAATTCATTCAAGAAGAAACTTTTACTTTAAATAAAAATAAGGTAAATGCTAATTTTATAGAAAATTCATCTGCAGAAATTTTAGCTCCTACAAATAATAAATATGCTAGTGGTTATGCATATGGAGATTTTTCTGATAATGAAATTCTTGAAAGAATTTTAGTTTCACCACTTTTAAATAAAGATTTAAGTATTCCAAGAAATGCTGTAGAACATATAGAATTAATAAAAGAAATTAGTAGAAATAATGTTTCCCGAATAGATCTTCGTTATACAAAAGAAACAATTCAAGATAGATTAATAGGTTTAACTTATTTAAATTCAAACGATTCATATATAAGTAGAAATTCTAACTGATTTACAAGTATACCAACAAATGAAATGATAGATAGTATAAATTCTCATGGCAAACAATCTTCAGCTTATCGCTTATTAGTAGGACTTAAAAATGCTAATTTAAGCCCCAAAGATTTAGCTCCAAATGATTATGCTGGTAGTTTTTTTGTTGAAGCAACTTATAACAATACTAATCCTGAAACATTTACAACCGAAAATGGATTTTTCTTATTAGAGAAAAAACAAAGAGCTGATAATAATGGTTTTGATTATACTTATTTAATAAGAATAAATACTTCAAGAGTTAAATTTGATATTGATGAAAATGTGAATAGAGAAGAATTTATAAATAAAATTAATAATCCAATAAATTTAAGACAAATGGAATATTCACAAGACTTTTTTAAAAGATATTTTAATACTCAAGAAAATAGATTAGCTAAAAATGAATTAGAAATACTTTTAGAAAAATTAAGTATTAAAAATGAATTAGGAAATTTAAGTATTCCTAAATTAGATCTTTTTGTGAAAAATGATGTGAATTTAAAAATAGAAGATAGATTTTTTATTGATGTTGAATATGATGATACATATATTAATCAAAAATTAAACACAAGACCATTTAATAGTGGAGTAGTGATTCATACTCCTTTAGAAATTGAAGAAATTTTAGGAGAGAGAATTCATAAAATATTAAGTGATATTTATATGATTAAGGGAGGACAAAATCCAAATTTAGGATTTGTTAATATTAATTATAAAGATTTATTTGTAGAAAAAGGACCAAAAAATCTAACTCTTCCTAATGGAAATGTTGTTGAGAATTTTAGAAAAACAATTATTAGAATTCCAATGAATTATTTCTTTAGAAAATTAGAAGATAATAATTTTAATAATTGAGTAGAAAATAATTTAAGTTTTAATAATAATATTTTTTCTGTAGATGGAATATATACAAGAGCTCAATTTGATGCTAATGGAATTATTTTAAATAATGTTAATGATTTTATGACTACACAAATTAAATCAATTGAGATAAGTAAAAGTGATTTTATTACCGGAAGAGCAAATATTAAAATTAATTTTGAAAATGTGGAATTTTCTCTTTCAGAAGTTGATAGGCAAATAAGAACTTATTCTCATGAATTTTTAACACCTTTCAATTCTTTTAAAGCTGTTAATATTAATAATAATTCATCCTATCCAAAATGAGTTAATGCAAATAATAATTTTTTTGCTATTGATGGAATGTATCTTAATAAAGATTTGAGATTTACAGGATTAAATTTTGAAAATCCAGAAATCGAAAAAACTATTGATAGTATTGAAATTTCAAATAGTGATATTTTAAACGGAAGTGCAAATATTAAAATTAATTTTAATCGAACAATATTGCAATTAATAGAAAAAGGTTTTGAATTTTTCAACTCTTTTGAAATAAAAGGATTCCAAAATTTTGATAGTTCAAAAATGAAAATGGAAATTAATAATAAAATTACCCCTGAAAATGAAATATTTAGTAGAAATAATAAATCAATCGAAGAATTTAAAAAAGAATTGGCTTTAAAAGGTTTAATAATTTCAGATTTAGAATACTTATCAAAAATAAATTTTTTAGAAATTTATGAAGCAAATAAAGCTAATGGTAGTGCAAAAATTAGAATTCAATGAAATTTAGTAAATGAATTTAATACTAATGTTGTAAATAATGAAATTACAAATAAAGATTTTACTTTAAATCAAGATTTAGGACTTGTTTTAGGATTTGATGTTCTTATTAACAATAATTTACCTGTAATTATAGGTTCTATTAGTGCTAGCTTTTTAGTAGTTGCAATTACTTCTTTTAGTTTATGAAAATTCATTAAGTCAAAAAAAAGTAAAAAATAAAATTTTTTGAATTAAGCACTAGCGAAATAGCTTTAAATTAGTGTTGAAAACCATATTAGATAATTTTGATATAATTTTTATATTGCAAACAAAATGGAGTTATATGAAGGTAAATAAATTTTTAAAAACAATTTTCTTTTTTAGTGGAACTCTAGCATTAAGTTCTTTTTTGTTTAATGGTGTTATTTTAATTAAAAAATCACAAGAAAAATTCATTCAAGAAGAAACTTTTACTTTAAATAAAAATAAGGTAAATGCTAATTTTATAGAAAATTCATCTGCAGAAATTTTAGCTCCTACAAATAATAAATATGCTAGTGGTTATGCATATGGAGATTTTGCTAATAATGAAATTCTTGAAAGAATTTTAGTTTCACCACTTTTAAATAAAGATTTAAGTATTCCAAGAAATGCTGTAGAACATATAGAATTAATAAAAGAAATTAGTAGAAATAATGTTTCCCGAATAGATCTTCGCTATACAAAAGAAACAATTCAAGATAGATTAAGAGGTCTAACTTATTTAAATTCAAATGATTCATATGTAAGTAGAAATTCTAACTGATTTACAAGTATACCAACAAGTGAAATGATAGGTACTATAAATAGTGAAGATAAATTAACTTCAGCTTACCGCTTATTAATAGGGCTTAAAAATGCTAATTTAAGCCCCAAAGATTTAGTTCCAAACGATTATGCTGGTAGTTTTTTTGTTGATGCTACTTATAATAATATTAATCCTGAAACATTTACAACTGAAAATGGATTTTTCTTATTAGAGAAAAAACAAAGAGCTGATAATAATGGTTTTGATTATACTTATTTAATAAGAATAAATACTTCAAGAGTTAAATTTGATATTGATGAAAATGTGAATAGAGAAGAATTTATAAATAAAATTAATAATCCAATAAATTTAAGACAAATGGAATATTCACAAGACTTTTTTAAAAGATATTTTAATACTCAAGAAAATAGATTAGCTAAAAATGAATTAGAAATACTTTTAGAAAAATTAAGTATTAAAAATGAATTAGGAAATTTAAGTATTCCTAAATTAGATCTTTTTGTGAAAAATGATGTGAATTTAAAAATAGAAGATAGATTTTTTATTGATGTTGAATATAATGATACATATATTAATCAAAAATTAAACACAAGACCATTTAATAGTGGAGTAGTGATTCATACTCCTTTAGAAATTGCAAAAATTTTAGGAGAGAGAATTCATAAAATATTAAGCGATCTTTATATGATTAAAGGAGGACAAAATCCAAATTTAGGATTTGTTAATATTAATTATAAAGATTTATTTGTAGAAAAAGTACCAAAAAATCTAACTCTTCCTAATGGAAATGTTGTTGAGAATTTTAGAAAAACAATTATTAGAATTCCAATGAATTATTTCTTTAGAAAATTAGAAGATAATAATTTTAATAATTGAGTAGAAAATAATTTAAGTTTTAATAATAATATTTTTTCTGTAGATGGAATATATACAAGAGCTCAATTTGATGCTAATGGAATTATTTTAAATAATGTTAATGATTTTATGACTACACAAATTAAATCAATTGAGATAAGTAAAAGTGATTTTATTACCGGAAGAGCAAATATTAAAATTAATTTTGAAAATGTGGAATTTTCTCTTTCAGAAGTTGATAGGCAAATAAGAACTTATTCTCATGAATTTTTAACACCTTTCAATTCTTTTAAAGCTGTTAATATTAATAATAATTCATCCTATCCAAAATGAGTTAATGCAAATAATAATTTTTTTGCTATTGATGGAATGTATCTTAATAAAGATTTGAGATTTACAGGATTAAATTTTGAAAATCCAGAAATCGAAAAAACTATTGATAGTATTGAAATTTCAAATAGTGATATTTTAAACGGAAGTGCAAATATTAAAATTAATTTTAATCGAACAATATTGCAATTAATAGAAAAAGGTTTTGAATTTTTCAACTCTTTTGAAATAAAAGGATTCCAAAATTTTGATAGTTCAAAAATGAAAATGGAAATTAATAATAAAATTACCCCTGAAAATGAAATATTTAGTAGAAATAATAAATCAATCGAAGAATTTAAAAAAGAATTGGCTTTAAAAGGTTTAATAATTTCAGATTTAGAATACTTATCAAAAATAAATTTTTTAGAAATTTATGAAGCAAATAAAGCTAATGGTAGTGCAAAAATTAGAATTCAATGAAATTTAGTAAATGAATTTAATACTAATGTTGTAAATAATGAAATTACAAATAAAGATTTTACTTTAAATCAAGATTTAGGACTTGTTTTAGGATTTGATGTTCTTATTAACAATAATTTACCTGTAATTATAGGTTCTATTAGTGCTAGCTTTTTAGTAGTTGCAATTACTTCTTTTAGTTTATGAAAATCTATAAAGTCAAAAAGATCTTCAAAAAATAAACTTTAACAAACATATAAATCTATTTTTGAAAACTGAAATTTCTTTCTTGATATAAAATGTTAAGTTTAGGACTAGGATTTTCAATTGTTTTTGGATTTGGTTTTATTTTTCAATTTATTGCAAGCTCTAAAATTAATAAATTAATGGATGAAATTAGTTAAAAAGTAAAAAGATTATTATATTTTTTGTTTATAAAATAATAAAAATTACTTTTTACACAATAAATGTATAATTATATTGATGATAAGAGCTTATAACTCTTGCTAGCTTGGCCATCATTAAATAAATATATAAGCAATTTGTTTTTACATCCTAGGTTTTTATAAGAAGCCCATTATGGATGTTTTTTTTATGTTAAAATTCAATAATGTTAGAAATTTGAGAAATTTATGAAAAATTTTGTGAAGTAAAAAAAATGAATTTTTATTTCAAAAGTGACATTCTAAATTTTTCAAATAAAAGTAATCTTTTGCAAATAAAAAAAGATAATATATTGCATTTGCTGGGTTTAGATCACATAAAAAAAATATACAATGAAACAAATAATAAATTATTAGACAATAATGCAATATTGAAGCTAATTAAGAAAAAGCAAATAACAAATTCCTGAATAGAAAAACTTTCATGAAATAATCGCAGTCCAGAAATTAAGAAAAAAGCAAAATACATTTTAAATAAAATAGAATTTTGAAATTTTTTTATATTAGATTTAGAATTTAATTTATCAAAAAATCCAAATTTTGAATTTCATAAAAATGATTTTTTAAAAGATAATAAAATAAATTATTATTTCAAATTTACAAAAAATACAGAAAAATATTTCTTTGTTTTAGGTTGTGTAGGAATTCTTCGCAATGAATATAGTTATAATTTGTTTATCCCTGTTACTGTACAAAAAAAGTCAAAAAGAGATTATTTAATTGAGAAAAAAATTAGAAGTTTTTAATAAAATTACCCCTGAAAATGAAATATTTAGTAGAAATAATAAATCAATCGAAGAATTTAAAAAAGAATTGGCTTTAAAAGGTTTAATAATTTCAGATTTAGAATACTTATCAAAAATAAATTTTTTAGAAATTTATGAAGCAAATAAAACTAATGGTAGTGCAAAAATTAGAATTCAATGAAATTTAGTAAATGAATTTAATACTAATGTAGTAAATAATGAAATTTCAAAAAAAGATTTTACTTTAAATCAAGATTTAGGACTTGTTTTAGGATTTGATGTTCCTACTAATAATAATTTAGCAATTATTGTAGGTTCTATTAGTGACGCATTTTTAGCATTTGCTATTGTTTCTTTTAGTTTACGAAAATTCATTAAGTCAAAAAAAAGTAAAAAATAAAATTTTTTGAATTAAGCACTAGCGAAATAGCTTTAAATTAGTGTTGAAAACCATATTAGATAATTTTGATATAATTTTTATATTGCAAACAAAATGGAGTTATATGAAGGTAAATAAACTTTTAAAAACAATTTTCTTTTTTAGTGGAACTCTAGCATTAAGTTCTTTTTTGTTTAATGGTGTTATTTTAATTAAAAAATCACAAGAAAAATTCATTCAAGAAGAAACTTTTACTTTAAATAAAAATAAGGTAAATGCTAATTTTATAGAAAATTCATCTGCAGAAATTTTAGCTCCTACAAATAATAAATATGCTAGTGAATATGCTCATAGTAGAGATGAAGAAGCAGTAAGAATAATTCAAAGAATTTTAGTTTCACCACTTTTAAATAAAGATTTAAGTATTCCAAGAAATGCAGAAGAACATATTTCTTTAATTAAAGATATTCAAAAAAACAATGTTGCTCTATTAGATCTTCGTTATACAAAAGAAACAATTCAAGATAGATTAATAGGTTTAACTTATTTAAATTCAAACGATTCATATATAAGTAGAAATTCTAACTGATTTACAAGTATACCAACAAATGAAATGATAGATAGTATAAATTCTCATGGCAAACAATCTTCAGCTTACCGCTTATTAGTAGGACTTAAAAATGCTAATTTAAGCCCCAAAGATTTAGTTCCAAATGATTATGCTGGTAGTTTTTTTGTTGATGCTACTTATAATAATATTAATCCTGAAACATTTACAACTGAAAATGGATTTTTCTTATTAGAGAAAAAACAAAGAGCTGATAATAATGGTTTTGATTATACTTATTTAATAAGAATAAATACTTCAAGAGTTAAATTTGATATTGATGAAAATGTGAATAGAGAAGAATTTATAAATAAAATTAATAATCCAATAAATTTAAGACAAATGGAATATTCACAAGACTTTTTTAAAAGATATTTTAATACTCAAGAAAATAGATTAGCTAAAAATGAATTAGAAATACTTTTAGAAAAATTAAGTATTAAAAATGAATTAGGAAATTTAAGTATTCCTAAATTAGATCTTTTTGTGAAAAATGATGTGAATTTAAAAATAGAAGATAGATTTTTTATTGATGTTGAATATGATGATACATATATTAATCAAAAATTAAACACAAGACCATTTAATAGTGGAGTAGTGATTCATACTCCTTTAGAAATTGAAAAAATTTTAGGAGAGAGAATTCATAAAATATTAAGCGATATTTATATGATTAAGGGAGGACAAAATCCAAATTTAGGATTTGTTAATATTAATTATAAAGATTTATTTGTAGAAAAAGTACCAAAAAATCTAACTCTTCCTAATGGAAATGTTGTTGAGAATTTTAGAAAAACAATTATTAGAATTCCAATGAATTATTTCTTTAGAAAATTAGAAGATAATAATTTTAATAATTGAGTAGAAAATAATTTAAGTTTTAATAATAATATTTTTTCTGTAGATGGAATATATACAAGAGCTCAATTTGATGCTAATGGAATTATTTTAAATAATGTTAATGATTTTATGACTACACAAATTAAATCAATTGAGATAAGTAAAAGTGATTTTATTACCGGAAGAGCAAATATTAAAATTAATTTTGAAAATGTGGAATTTTCTCTTTCAGAAGTTGATAGGCAAATAAGAACTTATTCTCATGAATTTTTAACACCTTTCAATTCTTTTAAAGCTGTTAATATTAATAATAATTCATCCTATCCAAAATGAGTTAATGCAAATAATAATTTTTTTGCTATTGATGGAATGTATCTTAATAAAGATTTGAGATTTACAGGATTAAATTTTGAAAATCCAGAAATCGAAAAAACTATTGATAGTATTGAAATTTCAAATAGTGATATTTTAAACGGAAGTGCAAATATTAAAATTAATTTTAATCGAACAATATTGCAATTAATAGAAAAAGGTTTTGAATTTTTCAACTCTTTTGAAATAAAAGGATTCCAAAATTTTGATAGTTCAAAAATGAAAATGGAAATTAATAATAAAATTACCCCTGAAAATGAAATATTTAGTAGAAATAATAAATCAATCGAAGAATTTAAAAAAGAATTGGCTTTAAAAGGTTTAATAATTTCAGATTTAGAATACTTATCAAAAATAAATTTTTTAGAAATTTATGAAGCAAATAAAACTAATGGTAGTGCAAAAATTAGAATTCAATGAAATTTAGTAAATGAATTTAATACTAATGTTGTAAATAATGAAATTACAAATAAAGATTTTATCTTAAATCAAGATTTAGGACTTGTTTTAGGATTTGATGTTCTTATTAACAATAATTTACCTGTAATTATAGGTTCTATTAGTGCTAGCTTTTTAGTAGTTGCAATTACTTCTTTTAGTTTATGAAAATCTATAAAGTCAAAAAGATCTTCAAAAAATAAACTTTAACAAACATATAAATCTATTTTTGAAAACTGAAATTTCTTTCTTTATATTAATAATTTCAAAAAAATTATTAATATAAGTTTTATTTCAATTATTTTTTTGTTTTTTTGGTAAAATTTTGTAATGAATGTAATTAACAATCAATTAGATGAATTAAAAAGACTTCACAAGTATTCTTTAAAATCGGCAAAACTAGGTCTTTGATCTGCTATATTAGTTTTAATGGGGATAATTTTTAGCATTATTGGAGCTGCTGTAATTTTGCCTTTAAGTGTAAATAGTAATATAAATGCAATTGTAGATACAATATTAATTGTTTCTTTTGTAGTTATTGCTATTCAGGTAATTTTATATATTGCAACATTTGTAATTGGAATTATTTGATTAGTTTTTAGTATTTTAGCTTTAGTAGAATCAATAAAAATATCTAAAGAATCTTTTAAACAAGAAAGAACTGAAATTATCTTAATGTTAAGTTTAGGGTTAGGTTTTTTAATTGTTTTTGGACTAGGATTTATTTTTCAATTCATTGCAAGCTCTAAAATTAACAAATTAATAAACAAAATTAAATAAAAAACTAATAATTTTTATGAGTTAAAATTTTAATTAGTTTATGTTAAATTTAAAATAGAATTCTATTCAATTTCTTAGCAAAAAGAATAATTTGTATTTAAACAAAATATAAAAAATATTTAACTATAAATATAGTTAAATATTTTCAAATTTAAGTTCTTCTAAATTGTAGGAAGTGATTTTTATTAAAGCTACTTCTTTTCAATTTTATTTAATCTTAATTAAATTTATACTTCATTCCACAGAAAAATTTTGTTCCTTGGTGTATTTTCTAAAAAACCCTTCAATAATTATTTATAAAAATTGCCATCATATAAAAATTTATTCTAATTTTTGAATTTCTTACTTTTTATTATTATAGTACTTTCTTTTTTTCAATACCTTTCTTTATATAAATTTAAAAATTTTGTATTTTAATAGCTGTGAAATTCACTCATTATGCAATTATGAAAAAAATAATAAAAAAACTAGGTTTTCTAGTTTTTTTATTATTTAAAATTAAATATCTCAATTAAATACGCCATTATTTTCTATAGAAACATTTGTATGATATACATAAAATCCATCAATTTTTCCTGGGTATAAATTTGTATAATCTTTATTTCATTTTTCATTATTAAATGCTGGTATTTTTCCTTTAGGAGCAACTTGAGAATAAACATTTGTCATAGGAAATTCTGTTAATTGAATATCATCATTTCTATATCCTGAAAAAGCAGGAACAATATATTTTGATTCTTTATCATTAAGAGGAACTTCAATTACCATTGCATATCCTGTTCAAAAATTTGGTCATTGTCAGTCTCAAGTAGATGATTTAGCTGGAATTGTGTGTAAGTATCATCTGTTTACACCATTATCAGAATATCAATAATTAATAGATTGATTTGTGTTATTTGTTAAAGCAAGTGCGTTCCCTGATTTACCAGTTGTTTTTATTGAGTTTAATTCAACATTATTAGTGTCATTATTATTTTTTGTTTTCATATTTTCCTCTTCTTTCAAATAAAATTATAAAATATTTTGGAAAAATTTGTAAAATTAAGTAGAAAAATAAAACTAGAAGACAAACTTTTTATTAATTAAAAGATTTAAAATTAAAAAATAGAAATTAATATTTTAATTTCTATTTTTTAACTAATTGCTTACTTTGTTTTTAAAAATTAACTCAGGAAAAAGATCCATCATTTTCTAAAACAAATCTTGTATGATGAGTTGCAAAACTATCAATTTTACCTGGATATAAGGAAGTATTTTCCAAAATTCATTTTCCATTATTGAATAATGGAGCTTTATTTTTAAGTGCGATTTGAGTATAAATATCTGTCATAGGAAATTCGGTTAATTTAAATTCCTCTTTTTTATATTCTGAAAAAGCAGGAACAATATATTTTGATTCTTTATCATTAAGTGGTACTTCTATTACTAGTGCATATCCTGTTCAAAAGTTTGATCATTGCCAATCTCAAGTAGATAAATTTGCTCCTATTGTGTGTAAGTACCATTTATTAGCGCCATTATCAGAATATCAATAGCTAATATTTTGCTTTGTGTTATTAACTAAAGCAAGTGCGTTCCCTGATCTTCCGACTGTTTTTATTGGGTTTAATTCAACATTATTAATGTTTTTTGGGTTCATATTTTCTCCTCTATTTAATTTAAGTTACATTTAAATTATAAAATGTTTTTAATTTTCTTTAAAAAATTGGAATGTTTTATCTTTATTTATACTTAATTGGGTGAAAATTATTTCTGCATAAAATTCTTTAAATAATAAATGTAAATCAAACAATATATCTATTTTATTTAAAAATAATTTTTTTGAATTTAAAATATTTTAAAAAGCAAAAGTTAAAAAATAAATAGCACTTTTTAAAATTAATTATTTATTAAAATAGGCTTATTTTTAGTTATTTATAATTGAAAGGTAGGTTTAATAAGTAAAAATAAAATAATTCTTTTAAAATTTACGAGCTTGAAAATCTAAAAAGATATTTTTAAAACATAGTATTAAATTCTTATAAATGATAAATTTAAAATTTCACGAAAATTTAAATATTGTATCTTAAAAAATCTATTGAATAAAGAGAATAATATTGTGTTTTTGATAAATGTAATTAAAATTAATAAAAAATTTAACAATATAACAAGAAATGCAAAAGAAAATATTCTCAATAGTTTGCTTTAATTCATTTTGATGCTTGAAAAAATTAAAATAAGTTTTTATAAGTTTTTGAAAAACACAAAATAAGACATTCAGAAATACTTAAAATAAGTTATTGTAAAAAATGATTTTTTACTTGAATTAAATTTGCAATAACAAAATTTAAAACTTTAAAAAATTGAAACTTTTTAAATTTTTATACAAAAAAGATAAAATTAAAGGAGAACATTGAAAAAGAAAATATTAGAAATAATAAGAAAATCAGAAATTCAAAAATTAGAAGAAATTTTTAATGATGGTAATTTTTATAAATATATTATTGAAGGAGTTTTTATCAAAAAAGAAGCTACAAAATCAAATCAAAATATTTTAAATGCAATTGAAAATCTTTCTAAAAGTTTTGATACTAAAATTGAAAATCTTTCTAAAAGTTTTGATACTAAAATTGAAAATCTTTCTAAAAGTATAAACACAAGATTAGATAAAATTGAAAATAGACTTGAAAATGTTGAAAAAGATATTGCTTTGATAAAATCACTTCCTACAATTCAAAAAGAGCTTAAAGTTAAAATACTTTAGCCTAGAAAGATTAATAAAAAGCATCCGCTATAAGCTAAATGCTTTTTTAATTTATAATATTAAACTAAAAATTTTACTTTAATAAAAAGAGAGAATTAAATTTAATATTTTTAAATCATTATGATATTTAATTAAAGTTCAATACCTTTTCTTGCTTGAATACCTTTTTCAAAATAATGTTTTTTAGCTTCATAAAAAGTGATTAAATCGGCTTTTTCAAAAAGTTTTTTAAGCTCATAATGACCACTTAATAAAACTTCATATTCTTCAAAATGCTCTAAAAAAGAAATCAATTCATCTTCTGTGATTAATTTTACTTCAACTAAATCAATAATTTCATCAAAACAAAAAAAATTAAATTCTTTTTTTATTTTGATAATTTCTTTCAATTCTTTTTTTATAAAAGTTTGAAGATTAAGCCTTTCTTCTCCGTTCATTTGAAAGACAAATTTTGTTCCCTGATGTAATTTTTTAACAAAAATTCCTACTTTTTCAAGAACTTCATCTTCTGATGTTTTTACACCTTTTAAAAAACGATAAATTACGACTTTGAAATCTGCTCCTTTTGCTCTAATTGCAGAACCATTTAAAGTGCTTGTTTTACCTTTACCAAAACCATAATAAATATGCAACATTTTACAAACCACAAAGCATTTGAGTTCCACAAACGCTACATGTATTACATCCCCCAATTTCTTGAACTATTCCATTTTTACAAATTGGGCAAGTGTTTCCGATTTCAGTTCCGTATTTTTTAACAATTTCTTTGTTAATAGGTTCTGAAGAGACTTTTTTCTCAAGTTGTTCAATTTCTTTTCTTGTATGTTCAGCAATAATAAGAGGTCTTGTTGGATCATCACCTTCATTTAAATCATTTAATTCGTTTGAAAGAGATAAAACTTGAGCATCTCTAGAACCATCTACATAAACAGTTCCACCTTTTGAGCCACCATCATATAAAGACATGAATACTTTTTCAACATCTTCAACAGAATATCCTTTTGGAGCATTAACAGTTTTTGAAATAGATGAATCAATTCATCTTTGAATTAAGTTTTGAACTTTAACATGTTCTTCAGGTTTTAAATCCATTGCTGAAGAAAAAATTTCTGGTAAAGCTTTATCGGCAGGTCAATTCTTAATTTTTTTTCATTCTGCAACAATATCTTGATCAACTTCAATAAATTTACCTAATCTACCTGAACGGAAATATTTGAAAGCATAATAAGGTTCTAGACCGGTCGAAACACCTGCCATTGTACCTGTTGAACCTGTTGGTGCAATTGTTAATAAGTGTGAATTACGAATTGCTTTAGTTTTTTTAAAGGCATCAATAACAATTTGAGGTAATTTTTTAACATAACCACTCTGTAAAAATCTTTCAACACTAGTAAAAAATGGAAATGATCCTTTTTCTTTTCCTAACTCAATTGAAGTTAAATATGCACTTGTTGCGATTGTTTCAAATACTTTATCAACAACTTTATTTGCTTCTTTTGAGCCATATTTTAAACCACTTCAAATTAACATGTCATGAAGACCCATAACTCCAAGTCCAACTCTTCTTTCTCCAAGTGCTTGGTCTTTATTTTCTTTTAAAAAATAATAAGTTTTATCGATAATATTGTCTTGAAATCTTATACCTAGTTTAACTGTGTTTTCTAATTTTGGATAATCGATTTTACCAGTATGTTTATCAACAAAATTTGCTAAATTAATTGCTGCTAAATTACATACCGAATAAGGAGCAAGAGGTTGTTCTCCACAAGGATTTGTACAAACAACTTTTTGTCCATATGACTGAGCATTTGTTAATTCATTTGCTCTATCAATGAAAAATACCCCTGGTTCAGCTGAATAAGTTGAACATAAATTAATTAAATCTCACAATTCTTTAGCTTTAATAGTTGAATAAACTTTAACAGGATAACCTAATTTTCCCCATTCTTTTACATCTCCAATGTTATGTCATTCTTTATCATAAAAAGCTTTTTGCTCCTTTGTAAATTTTTCTAAATCCGGAAATCTTAATTCATACATTTCATTGTTTTTAACAGCATCCATGAAATCGCTAGTTAAGGCTACAGAAATATTTGCACCTGATAAAAATCCTGGATCATTAATTTCATATTCACCACCTGCTTTTTTTAAATTCTCTGCATTAACAACAACTCCATGAGGCATTAAATTTTTATGAGCTAGAATAGCGTCAATATTCATTTGTTTTTCTTGAGATAGAGGTCTAAAATTCAATTTAAAATTTACAGCTTCTTTTATTAAAGGATGATGAAATTTATCTTTAATGAATTTTAAAATGTTAGGTTTTTGCATTTTTGAAATTATAAATTCAACAATATCAGGATGTCAAACGCCTAACATGATCATTTGAGCGCCACGACGAGAACCACCTTGTTGCACTAAATTAGTTAATTGAGAAATATCATTTAATCATGAAACTGCTCCACTACTTTTTCCACCAACACTAATTGCAATTGCATCCTTGGGTCTTAAAGAAGATCCGTTTGTTCCAACTCCTCCACCACGAGACATAATTTCCATAATTTGTCCACGATGCTTTGAAATACCTTCACGTGAATCTTGGATCATAGGCATTACATAACAGTTAAAAAATGTTACTTCTTTTTTTGAACCCGCTCCATATAAAATTCTCCCTGCAGGAATAATATTTTTATCAGCTAATTCCTTAGTAATTGCTTCAATGTGTTTTTTTGATTCATCTTTTGAAATTGCAAAACCTACTCTTTTTGCAATTTGCTCATAATATATTTCTAAAGGTTTTGAAATGTATGATTTTGGTACTCATACAACATCATCTAATTTTTTTTCTTTATCTAAAATAATCGGATCGATTTGATGTACATATTCTGGAAGAATTTGCACTCTTACACTTCCGTTTTGGAACCCTAAAACGGTTCCAAGTCCTAAAGAAGGAAACATTGGATCATATTTAATTTTTACAATTACAAAATCTCCTTCAGCTAATGTTGCTAATGATTCATCTTTTAAAGAGTACCGATCAAGCATGACCATTCTTGATACTCCTTGGTGTGAAATTTGCATATCATCACTTATTTTAAAAATATGTGGAAAATGTGCTTCAATTGTCTTGTTTAAATGCAAAACCTGCTCTTTATCGTATTTCATCTTTTCTCCTTTTAGTCTTTTTATTATTGCTATTTTTTTGAAAAATTTATAAAAAATAGTAACTTTTTTTTAATATTTTTAAAACATAAAATGTTATAAGAGTTTGAGTAAAAAATTTGAAATTTTCAAAAATTATTTAAAATTATTCCAATTTCATTAAAATATTTTTTATAAAAAGCAAAATTTTCAAAAATTAAGGTAAATTTATTCATAATAGTAAATTTTTTGACATTTAATTGTTCAAAATAAATTTTTTTAGTTTTTTAATTTATAATACATTTAAGGAGATTTGAAGTTGTTTGTTTAAAACTAGCAATCAGTCCCTAAAAACAAATTTAATTTTAACAAGGAGATTATAAATATATGACAAAATCGAAAAAACTTTTATTAATTGGTGGTGTTGTGGCAATGGGAGCAGTTCCAATTGTTACAGTTGTAGCTTGCGGAACAAATACAGCAGCTGTTGCTAATCAAATTTTACCAGTTGCAGTAACCACAAAAACAGGAACAGTAATTTACAAGGCTGGGCAATCAATTTTTGGTGTTATGGATGGAGCTTCTGCAGATGTAGCAGATGTAAATACATATGTTTCTTCTTTAAGTGATGTACAACGTGCTTCTTTAGTTAGTGTTTTAGATGCATCAAAAACTAAAGCTTCAAATACTGTTACTGCTGCTGATTTTACTATACTTGCAACTTTGCCTGGAACACCTAATGATGTTTCAATTAGGATGGGAGCACCTGTAATTAATGCAAGATTTAATACTGTTGTAAATGTTCCTATTTATTTTTCAAAAGGAACAGTTAGTCAATCAAATAGAAATGAATCTATTGTTGTAGTTGAAATTCCTGGTTTTAAAGCACCTGTAGCCAATTTTAAAAATGGAGCAATAGCAACAGCTTTTGGGGATAACACAAACAAAAGATGAGATGATGCTTTAAAATTTAGTCTTCAAAATACTACTCAATTAGGTTTTACTACTTTTGGAAATAATACAATTAGTCAACCAAATCAAAATACTTTTTTACAAAATCAAATTTCTAACAATAATGTTAAAGGTATTGCTTTAGGGGCTTCAGAATCAGCTGGAGTTGGAGCATCTCTAACATCTGCTGCTACTGCTGGAAAACCTGTTGTTGCTTATGATAGATTAATTTTAAATGATTCATCTTCTTATAATTTTTATACAACTTTTGATAATGTTGGAGTCGGAACTTTACAAGGACTTGCTCTTGCTTCAGGATTAGTTGGTAGAACAACTCCTTTTGCTAACACTAATGAAATGACTACTTTTATTAATAATATGGAAAATAAACCGGTTATTTCAGCAATGCTTTTTGCAGGAGATCCTGCTGACAACAATGCTCAATTATTCTTTAATGGAGCAAAAGCTGTTTTAGATGCATTCAAAACAGCTTATGGAACTAATTTTTCTTACTTAGGAGCTGAAGATTTTAATTCGGTTTCTACTGCAGGTTGAAATGCTACAACAGCTAGAAACAATTATCAAACAAGAATTGATGCTGCTAATGAAACTCAAAGAAATAGTTTGAGAGGAATTTTAGCACCTAATGATAATTTAGCTATTTCAATTATTGGTGGTTTAAGAGCAACAAGACTTGATTTAAGCAAAATTTATGTAACAGGTCAAGATTCAATTGATACTTCTGTTGTTAATATTAAAAATAAGGGTGGTCAGAGCATGACTGTTTTAAAATCAGATTTTGATCTAACTGCTGTTAATTTAACAATTTTAGATTACTTAATCACAAATAATGCTGCTACTAGAGCTTCTAATGCTTGAACTGTTGAACAATTAAAATCTCTAGAAGAATTTGTTTCTGTTCGTAATCCTTTAATTAAATTTAGTATTGATAGAACAAATTTTAAAACATCTTCTGGTAAAGAAATCATTACTTTCTTATTAACTCCAATTACTGTTACAAGTGCAAATGTTAATACTTTATTCACATTTTAATAAGTTTAAAAGAGATTAACAAATGAATAAAAATGATTACATTTTTCAATTTGAAAATGTGACTAAAAAATATCCTGGTGTAATTGCTTTAAATGATGTTAGTTTTAACTTGAAAAAAGCTAAAATTACTAGTATTGTAGGCGAAAATGGGGCTGGTAAATCAACTTTGTTAAAAGTTATTTCTGGTGTTATTCCCTTTAACAAAATAGAAGGCAGAATTATTTACGAAGGTAAAGAAAAACATTACAAAAGTATTAATGATTCAATTTCTGATGGAATTGCAATAATCCATCAAGAACTTTCTATTTCTCCATATTTACCAGTTTATGAAAACATTTTCATTGGAAATTTTAAAACTAAATTTGGGATTTTAAACCAAAATCAAATGATTGTGGAAGCAAAAAAACTTTTAGAAAAGGTTGGCTTACCTAAGATAGATCCTAGAACTCTTGCGATTAATCTATCAGTTGCTCAACAACAATTAGTAGAAATTGCAAAAGCTTTAAGTAAAGAGGTAAAGCTTTTAATTTTAGATGAACCTACTTCTTCTTTAAATGATAAAGATAGTTTTGAACTTCTGAATATTATGAAGAATTTAAAAGAAAAAAGTGGTATTACAAGCGTTTTTGTAAGTCATAAATTAAATGAAGTAGAATATGTTGCAGATGAAATTATTGTAATAAGAGATGGAAAATTTATTTCCCAATATAACAAAGAAACTACTAAAATTTCTGAAGATCAATTAATTAAAGATATTGTTGGAAGACAATTATCTTCCAAATTTCCAGAGAAAAATCTTCAAAGGAAAATTGGAGAAATTGCTTTAGAAGTAAAAAACTTTACTGTTGAACACCCTAAATTAGATGGGTATAATGTTGTACAAGATGCTAGTTTTAATGTTAAAAAAGGTGAAATAATTGGAATTAGTGGTCTTGTAGGATCTGGAAGAAGTGAATTAGCTTTAAGTATTTTTGGAAAACAATATGGAAAAGTACTTTCGGGAGAAATTTTTATTAATGGAAAAAAAATGAATATAAACTCCCCTAAAAAAGCAATTACAAATAAATTAATGTATGCAACCGAAGATAGAAAAGGTACTGGATTAATTCAAATTTTTGATATCAATTTTAATATCAATTTAGCTGCCATGAATTTAAATTCAAAATTTGGATTTTTAAATTTAAATAAAGAAATTAAAAATAGTAATGAATTAAAAAAGGAAATTAAAATCAAAGTTCCAAATATTGATTACAAAGTTGAAACACTAAGTGGTGGAAATCAGCAAAAAGTTGTTATCGCTAAAGCTATAACAACAAAATTTGAAATATTAATTATTGATGAACCTACAAAAGGAATTGATGTTGGGTCTAAATTTGAAATTTATTCTCTACTTCAAGAATTTGCCTTACAAGGGAAAGCAATCGTTATTATTTCTTCAGAAATTGAAGAATTACTTGGAACAACAGATAGAATTTATGTTATGTCCCAAGGAAAAATTAAAGGTCAAATAAAAACTTCTGATGCAACTCAGGAAAAAATAATTCAATTAGGAATTGGAAAGGAAAAAAATGAAACAAAATATGTTTAATAAATTTAAACAAAATATTTCTGATTCTCTAAATATTTTTACAAACAACATTAAAAAAATAAAAAACCATATTTTGAAAATATCCTTTTTTATTTTTATTAACAAATATTTAAAAATAGGATTAAAACATTTTAACAAGTATTCAATGTTTTATATATTAGGGCTGATGGTCTTAGTATTTTCGACAGTTTCAATAGGAAATGGCTTGACTTTTTTTAGTCCGAATCAGTTTGTTAATTTATTAAGAAATAATTCGTATATTTTTATAATTGGTTTACCAATGTTGCTAGTTATTGTAAGTGGAAATATAGATTTAAGTGTTGGGAGGCTTTTAGGATTTTCTAGTGCAATTGCTTTAACACTTTTTAATAATGTAACTGGCGGAAACATATTTCTAACAATTATTCTTACTTTGTTATTAGGAGCAGGGGTTGGTATTATCCAAGGTGTTATGATTGGATACTATAGAATTCCAGCATTCATTATTACTCTGGGGGGGATGCTAATTTTTCAAGGTCTTGAATTAGTTTTAACAAATGGTCAACCTTTAATTGTCGATTTTGATACAAGCTTTGTACAATTTTCTCAAGCTCCTTTTCCTGATTTTAATTTAGGAACTACTCAAAATCCTTTTTGAATTATTTCATTTTTAATTTTATTAGTAATCGGATCTTTACTAGTAGCTTATTCATTTCAAAGAAGATTTAAAGCAAAAAAATATAATTTAGAAGTTGAAAATCTTTTTGTATTTTTGATTAAACAATTATTTGTTATTGGTTTATTCTTTGTTCTGGCTATTTTAACAGCAATGTCAAGAATTGGATTACAATTATTTATGCTTTATATTTTAATTTTAATTATTTTGTTTGTAATTTTAACTAAATATACAAAATTTGGTAGATCTATTTATGCTATTGGTGGGAATAGAAAAGCTGCTGAATTAAGTGGTATTAATGCTAAATTTACAACATTTGCTATTTTTGTGATCATGGGAATTATAACTTCTTTTGCTGGTATTATTTTTGCAGGTAATTTTCAAGCAGCTCAACCAAATGGAACTGCAGGATTTGAACTAAATGTAATTTCTTCAATATTCATTGGTGGAGCTAGTGTTGCTGGGGGAATTGGAACAGTTATTGGATCCATTATGGGGGCATTAATAATCGCTACAATTAATCTTGGTTTAGTTGTAAATCAAGTTGAAGCTGCATTTATTAATATTATTACAGGTATTGTTTTAGCTGCTGCTGTAACTTATGATATTTTCTCCAAACGGAAAATTGGTTAATTTAATGAAATATGATTTAGGAGATTTTCAAGTCCAATTAAATCAAAATAATATATTAGAAAAAATTTACTTTAAAAATACATTGTTATTTAATAAAGTAAATTTTTTTGGTGTTCAAAAATCACTAATTAAAGAAATTTTGTATGAAAAAAATTTAGAATTATTAGATTTAATTGAAATAAATTCAGAGTGAAACATTTTTGAAAAAGCTTCTTTAATTTATAAAAAAAATAAATTTTTAAAAATGGTTATTGTAAAAAATTTGGACAAAATAAAAAATTTTTTAAACTTAGAATTAAATTTTTACTTAAATAAAAATGATCTTATAATTGAACTAAAATATAAAACTCAACAAAGAGTATTTTGGTCTATTGATGTTTCTTTTGAATTGATAAATAATGAAAAAATATATTTTCTAGATAAAAATAATGATCTAATTAAAAGCTCATTTAATTTAAAGTTTTTAAATGAAAATGAAAATACTTTAATTGATATAGAATATGTTTTAAAAATTGATAATTTTTATTTGCAAAGTTCTTATCAAAATGTACTAAAAAAAGACAATATGCTTATTTTTTCACCATTATTACTAGGTAAAAAAACTGATATTTTAAAAGATAACCAAAGTTTAAATACAAATAAAAACTTTTATGTTTTTAGAATAAAAGGAAATTAAAAAACCACTACATGTGGTTTTTTATTTAAGATCTTCGCTTAAATCAATAAGAGCTGTTTTTGTATTAACAAATTTTTCTGATCCAAAAACACCTTTTATTCTTTCGACTGTTGATTCAATTGATTTCAATACTAAAGAAATTGGAAAATACTCAACTTCTGATTCAGAAGATTCATTTTCAAACTTCTTTCAAAGATTTTTAGAAAATTTGTGTTCCGCTTCTTTAAAATCGCTTATAATTTCATCTACTTTTTCCAATTTAGAAATGCTTGATGTTTTATATAAATTAATAAATAAATCAAAAATCTCAAGATATTTAAAAACTATAGGTTTTAGAAGGGATAGATTTTTAATTAAAATTTTTCTCCTTGTAATTGTTTTAGAAATAATAAAAGCATAAGCGGAAGCTCTTTCTAAATCTTTAGCACTTTGAATAATTGAAATAATAAAACGTAAGTGATTTGCTCTTGGACTATCTTTTGAAATTGTTCAAACACACTCATCAATTAGATTTGAATTTAATTCAGCTGCTTGATCCAACCTTCTTAAAATGACATCATTATATTCGATTGAAATAATTTCTTCTTTTTTTGCTTCTTTTTCAAAAATTTCTTTTCACATTTTTGTGTGTATATATTTTACATACTCAAAATATTCAATTTTTAAACGTTTTAACTCTTTTTCTGATTCTAATAAAATATTATAATTTATTGGCATTTTATCCTATCCTTCCATTAATATAATCTCTTGTTCTTTTTAATTGAGGTCTTAAAAAGATCTCTTTGGTTTTATTTGCTTCAACAATTTCCCCAGCATAAAAAAACAACGTATCATCACTAATTCTTTGAGCTTGGGACATTGAGTGGGTAACAATAACAATAGAATATCTATCTTTAAGTTTCAAAATTAATTCTTCAACTTTAGCTGTTGCAATTGGATCGAGTGCAGAAGTGGGTTCATCCATTAATAAAACATGGGGCTCTATTGCAATTGCTCTAGCAATACATAATCTTTGCTGTTGTCCACCACTTAAAGAAGTTCCTAAATCCTTTAAATTATTTTTTACTTCTTCTCATAAAGCTGCTGATTTTAATGCATTTTCAACAATTTTGTCTAAAACTTTTTTATTGTGAATTCCATTAGATCTTGGGCCATAAGCAATATTATCATAAATAGAAATAGGAAATGGTGTAGGTTTTTGAAAAACCATTCCTACTCTTGTCCTTAAAAAAGTAACAGGTAGTTTTTTTGATTTAATGTTTTTACCTTCAAAGAAAATATTTCCATCTGTTAAAACACCTTCAATCGTGTCATTCATTCGATTTAATTCTCTTAAAAAAGTACTTTTTCCACATCCAGAAGGTCCAATCAAAGCTGTCACATGATTTTTTGCAATGTTTGCACTAACATTTTTTAAAGCTTGTTTTTCACCTTTTTTATATCAAAGAGATAAATTTTCAATTTTAAAAACAACATTTTCTTCTAGTGAATTTAATTTTTCCTTAAATTCAATTTTTCTTTCAATTTTTTTATTATCTTGTTTATTTTTAAAAAACTTAAACATTATACCCCTCCTGTTTTAATTTATTTTTTCTAACAAAACTTCTAATGTTTTTAAATTTAGTACTAATTCAATTCTGAATAGTAATTCGGTTTGGAATAATAATATAACCTAATCATACTAAAAAAGTAACTAAAATCATTGTGATCATTGCTGCTTGGAATTGAATTCCAACAGCATTTGGTGAGGCTGAAAATAGTTGAGCATAAATATGGGTTGTTAAAGTTGTTCCAGGACGATCTAAAGTAGTTGATATAGAGCTTGAAAGCCCGGCTGTTAAATATAAAGGGGCTGTTTCTGATAGAATTCTTCCAATGGAAGAAATAATGGCTGTAATTATTGCTACAAAAGCAATTGGTAAAACTAATTTTCTAATTGTTTCTCATTTAGTATTTCCTAATGCAAAAGAATTTAATCTTATTTCAAGAGGAACATTTTTTAAAGCTTGTTCTAATTGTCTTGTAAAAGATGGAATAATAACAATCATTAAAGTAAATGCTCCTGCAATTAAACTATTGCCTGCTGTTCCTGAAGAAGTTATTCCCACTGTTTGAATAAAAAATAAAAGTCCAAAGAGTCCAAACAAAATCGAAGGTGTTGCACCTAAAGAATCTAAAAAGAAAAGAATTGTCTTTTTTACAAAACCTTCATTTGCGTATTCGTTTATATAAATGGCAATTAATAAAGCAATTGGAAAGGCAATAACTAAACAAGTAATAATAACTAATAAAGTATTTAAAAAAGATTGGAAAATAGTATTTTTGCCATATGTAAATAAAGAAAGGGCATTTTGAGAATTGCTTACAGAAAAAGCAAGTCCTTTGATTAAAACATCTCCAACAATTCAAAGTATAAAAGCTGCACAAATTAGAGTTGAAACTATTTCCCAAAAAAGTTTGTAAAAATGATAAACATCTTTAAACTTATAGTTAAAATTTCGATCATTAATATAATTTGAAATATTCTCAGTAGTTATTGAATTTATCACATATTTAGAAGGAAAAAGTATTCTCTCAAATAAAATTTTTAATTGTGTCGGAATAAAGAGAACAAAGTCACTAATATTTTTTTCAAATTTAAAATATTTTTTTGAATTTTGTTGTTTTTTTCTCTTTGTAAAAGCAAGAATCATTAAATTCAAAATCATCGAAAAAAATAACATCATTAATCCAAAAGCATAAAGCAAAGGCCTTATTCTTTCTGGATCACCATCTGCAAACATTGAAACTGAAATATAAGCACCGATTGTTTGACTTCCTGAATCTAGAACACCAAAAAGTCCATTTGAAAAAAGTGAATTAGATGGGGATGATTGCAAAATCATTGAGATTGCCATCGATTCTCCAATTGCTCTAGCTAGAGCAATAATTACTGCTACAACAATTCCTTGCCTTGCTGCTTTTTTTGCAATTTTGTAAATTGCTCTAGTTTTTGAATTTCCTAAAGCTAAAGGATTGGAAATTAAATTTGGATCTAATGAATTTAATGAACCTAAAGTCAATGCAACAATTGTTGGAATTACCATAAAAGAGAGCATAATAGAGCCATTAAAAATACTATTAGGTTGAATTCCAAAAGCACCTTGAAATAAAATCCCTAGAGATTGTGAAGCAAAAAGCCCAAAAATTACTGAAGGAATTCCTGCTAAAATTTGAAAAATAATCAAGACATATTTTCTTATTTTTGGACTTCTAATTCTAAATTTCGTAAAAACTGCTACTTTAATCCCTAAAGGCACAGCTACAAGCAAAGCAATTACCGAAGTAATGATTGTAGTAAAAAAAGGAAGCCAAAATGAATATTGTCCTAAAGAAGGATTAAAATCAAAAGTAAATAAAATATTTTGAATTCCAAAATTAGTAAAACCAATAATAGCAAAAGATAAAATATAAATAACTAAGGCTATAAATAAAATACCTACAAAAGCAGAAACAACTAAAGATAAAGTTTTAATATTAAAATCCTGAGATTTTTTGCTTTTTATTTTTATTTCTTTTGAACGATTATTTTTGAATAAACTCATTATCTTTAAGCTTCTGGATTAGCTCCACTCCTTTGTAAAATTGCATCGCTTGCTTTTCAAAATTGATTAATTCTTTCTTGTTCATCTATTCCTTGTGACATTGAAAGAATTTGGCTTCTAGACAAAATGATAAAACCTTGTTCTTTAATTATTTTTTCTTGAGGAGTGTCATTTACTCCAGGGGTATTATTTAAATCTAAAATTCAGCTAATAAAATCTAATTGTGGAATTGAAGAGCCAATAGGTAGCATCAAATTAAAAGGCCTGAATCAGCCATAAGTTTTTGAAACTGTTTCTGCAGTTGGGAGTACACCGGGATCATAAGAAGCTACTTTAAAACCTGCTTTTTCAATTTCTTCTATATTATTATTAACAAAACCTGCTGATAAATAAATCATAGAACCAATTTTTCCATTTCTTGCAATTGATCATGCTTGTGAGTTCGCCTCAGCTGTTTGCCTTACATTATTTCCGACATATGCACCTGTTTCTAAAGCGTTTTTAATCAAATTTTGATCAGTTTTTCCTAATGATTTAAAAAAATTTGTATCTTCTCAATTCCTGTTTGAAGATCTTTCAAAAGCTTCTGCTGTTCCTGAAACATTTGCTCCTCCAGCTCTTGGATAAGGAATAATTAAATTATTATCACTCAAACCATCTAAATCTGAAAGTTTTAAAGGAATCACTCCAGAAAAAGCAGCAAAAATTTTTGCTACATTTTCAGCCGTTAAAACTAATTCTTCTTTGGAACCCATATTAGCTGGGCGATATAAAATTGCAATTCCATCTCAAGCAATAGTAACTGTTTTAATATTTTTCTCTCTTCAAGCAGCTGCATCTCTAGTTATAGAAATTTTTTGTCTATCTAAAGAGTTTCTTTCTTCTAAAGAAAGAGAAGAATTTGCTAATTGAAGATCAATATTAGCAATTCTACGGCTTAAATCTTCATCATTTAAACTAACACCTGGTGTTCTTGAAGCCATCCCAATATTTCTTGAACCATCAATTGCTGCCCTAATTCCGGCTCCTGAACCACCACTTTGAGTCACAATATCTGCTTTAGTAAAAATATTGCTTAATTCTGTTACCAAAGGTAAAACAGATGCTGAACCCCCAATAGATACTACATTAATTGAATTAAAAGAAGTTGAAAATCCAATTAAAGTTCCAAGTGCCGTTATTGCACCTGTACTTGCTAAAATAATCTTTGTTAATTTTTTCATATTTTAGTTTAATTATACTACACAAATTACATCTAAAATAATTACTTTTATTCTATTTTTCTTATTGAGAAAAGCCATTATCAAAAGTAAAAGTAAAAATTAATTTAGGATTATTTGTACTTAAAGAACTTATTCCAACACTTGAGAAAATATTTTTTGTTGAGTTGTTTACAACAAAATATAAAGCCGGGATTTTTGGAGAAAAAACTTCAACATCATCTTTAAAAAATTTTTCAACAAAAAGACCTAAAAGAGGAAAATCTCTACCTGTTAAATATCAATTATTTTCTTCTGACTTTAAATAATTGACTGCAAAATTATTATGCTTTACCGAGTTTTTGTTGATATTTACATATGCTGTATTATTTATTATAATTACAGTTGCCGTATCAGTTAATTCCATTTTAGATTGCAAAAATCAAATAGCTTCCACTGTCAATAATCCATTTTCAATAGGTAAATTATTCAAATCAAAATTAAAAATTTCATTAGGATTTGGATTTGGATTTGGTCTTATTGTATTTATTCTAACAATTTGTGCAAGATTTAAAAAAGTTGAGTTGTAAGCAAAAGTAATTGTTAGAGCAAAAATAGAAATAAATGATAAAAAAATACTTGAAAAAAAATTTATTTTTTTGAATTTAATTTCTTTAAATGTAAAAGTAAATTTTTCGCCTCACAAATTAGGTAAATTTTTATTTAGAATTTTAACTAAATTAGGAGCTACTACAATACAAAATAAAAAATTAGAAAAACCTTCAATTAAATTAATTGGGAATGCACTTATGATATTTGAAAATGCAAAAGCTTGGCCAAATCAGATTAAATCACTTAAATAAAATCAAAAAATCAAACTAAATCCTTGTAAAAAAGCAAATGAAGCTAAAACATACTTGTTTTTAAACCATTTTTTGAAAACTCTTCCAATAGTTACATTTGTTATAAAAATTGGCCAATACATTAATCATCATGCTCCAAAACCATAAAATATCACAACAAGAATATTGAAAATAAAAACAATTATTAAAGATTCTTTATAAGGCATAAAAATTGCATAAATAAGAAATAAAGATGTTACAAATTCAATTCCAGGAACAAAACCAAAAGCTAATTTGGTGGCAAATAAAATAGCACAAAGTAAAGCCATAACAGTGACTTTTCTTGTTGAGATTTTTGTTGTATTTGCATTCCAACCATTATTTTCAAGCATGAAATTATGTTAACTTATTTTCTTAAAATTTTAAAATATTGAAAATTTTTTGTTATCATAAACTTCCCCCAAATTTAAAATGTTATTAACAATTTATTAACATTTTAGTTACAAAAAATAAATAAAGAATGGAAAAAAATCATGAAATTAAGAAAAAAACTTTTATTCTCAGCAGAATTAGCAACAATAGGATTAATTCCTATAACAGTTGTTTCTTGCTCTATTTCAAATCCAACTAAACCGGTTGATCCTGTTACTCCTCCAGTTGATCCTGTTAAACCCAATATTATTTCAACTCTAGAAGAGGTTAATTTAGCTATTAAAAATAATAATTTTAGTTTAATAAAAAATAACATAACAAATGAATTTAACAATCTTTTACCAAGTCAAATTAATATTGATAATTTCTTTAAAAATATTAATTTTGAAAATGACAAAAATATTACAAAAGATAGTTTTGATAATTTTGAATTTATTCATGATGATTTAAATGGAAAATTAGAAGTAATTTTTGAAAAAAATGAAATCCAAAGTGATAAATTGATACTTTTAGGATTTAAAACAGAAAAATTAAATCAAATGTTTGAAATTAAAACATCTTCAGATCAATTTGTTTTAACTAATGAATTTTACTCAGGTAGAATCAATGTTGAAGGAAATCCAAGATTTAAAACTCTGGAAACAACAGATAATAATAAATCAATCATGATGGGTAAGGGTGATGCTTTAGTTTTAGTTTTTGATAATGTTGAAGATACTGAAGAAAGTATGAAAACATTTATTCAAAACTTATTTTTTACCGATACTGCAATTGCAAGCGGAGTAATTAAAAAACAAGAAGAAATGAATCCAAATAATTTTATAGGAAGACGTATAAGGTTTAACACTAATTCTTTAAGTACTTCTTATTATGGTTCTCAACATAATAGATCTCTTCCTGGAAAGAGTATTCAAGAATCTTTTAAAGAAATAGAGAACACTTTTAGTAGTCCTGAAATCTTTGCTGAAATAATTAAACAATGAGGTTATGTAAAAAATGAAGATGGTTCTTTTTCAAAAGATCCTTCTATTAGAAATCCATTGAATGAACATTTTCATCCAAGTGAATTAATAAATAAAGATACATGAAAAATTAATCAAGTCTCACAAAATGCTTTTAGTTTTACTTTTAATAGCAATATTACTTCAATAACATTTGCTGATATCGCTAGAAAAGATGGTGAAAAAAGTTTTACACGAATGACGCCTAGATTATCACTAGGAAAACCTATTGAATGAAATGCATATTTGAGAAATGGGAATGCACAAGTTTTGGGACAAAAAATAAATTCATTTGTTAATTTAGATACTTTAGGTCAAAATGTAACTGATTATTTGAATGATGAACTTCAAAGTTTTAATGACATTATTTTTAACAATTTAAAAATAATTAGCAATGCAAGTAGTCCTGTTATTTTGGATGAAAAATCAATGAATTTTATTAAAAATTATTTAGATGAAGGACAAAGTGCTCTTGTTATAACTATTAATAATGAAATTTACATAAGAGTAAAAACTATTAGTGAAAATAAAGCAATAACAACTTTTAAAAACACTTTTCTTCCTACTGGAGAAAAATCAAAATACACATGATATTTTAATGGTAGTGTACATGCAACACTTGGATTATTTATAAATCTCTTTACAAATAATGAAATGGAAACTAAACCTGGAAATAGAGAATTTTTTAAAATTTTAGTTGATAATGAAGCGGCTAATCTTGGAATTTCTAGTTTAGGTTTAAATTCAAAGCAAATTATTTCTATAACTTTTGATAATTTTTAGATTTGAAAGTAAATTAATAATTTGTGATTTTTAAAAATAAATTTTATATAAAAAATATTAATTGATATTAATATAGAATTTAATATATGAAAAAAACAAGAATTAGAACAAGATACGCTCCAAGTCCCACAGGATATTTACATATCGGAGGAGCTAGAACAGCATTATTTAATTATTTATTTGCAAAGCATTTTAATGGTGATTTTATCGTTAGAATTGAAGACACTGATATTGCAAGAAATGTTGCAGGAGGTGAAGAGTCTCAATTAGATAATTTAGAATGATTACAAATTTATCCGGATGAATCTCCAAAAAATCCTAATGAAAAATATGGTAAATATCGTCAAAGTGAAAAATTAGATAGATATAATGAAATTGTTGAAATACTTCTAAAAAAAGGCTTAGCTTATAAAGCTTATGATACAACATATGAATTAGAAAAACAGCGAGCCGAACAAATTGCAAAGGGGATTTTTAGTTTTAGATATGATCGAAACTGATTAAAAATATCAGATGAAGAAATTAAAAAACGAGAAGTTGAACAAACTTATTCTATTAGAATTGCTCTACCAAAAAATCACGATTATGAATGAAATGATTTAGTAAGAGGGCTTATAAAGGTAAATAGTGAAGATATTGGAGATTGAGTAATTATTAAAAGTGATAAATACCCAACTTATAATTTTGCTGTTGTAGTTGATGATTTTGATATGCAAATTTCTCATGTTTTAAGAGGTGAAGAACATATTACAAATACCCCAAAACAATTAGCTGTTTATGAAGCTATGGGATGAGATAAACCTGTTTTTGGACATCTAACTTTAATTACAAATTCAAAAGGCGTAAAATTATCTAAAAGAGATGATTCAGTAAAACAATTTATTTCTAATTATAAAGAAGATGGCTATGTATCTTGAGCTATTTCCAATTATTTAGCACTTTTAGGGTGAACTTCTAAAGATACTAAAGAAATTATGACTAAAGAAGAATTAATTGAAAAATTTGATCCTGAGCGACTTTCTGCTTCTCCTTCAAAATTCGATATGAAAAAAATGAATTGATATGGAAAACATTACTTACAAGAAATAAATAAAAATGAAATTTTTGAATATTTAGAAAGTCTAAAAGATAAAAAATGACTTGATTTATTTATTGAAACTTTTTTACCAAATGCATTTAGTTTATCTGAATTAAAAAGAGAATTGAAAGAATATGAAAATCCAATGATTGAAAAACCTGAAATCGAAATAAATGATGTTGTAAAAAAATTTAAACAAAATTTAAACTTTGAAAATTTCAGCGTAGATTCAATTCAAAAGGCAATTGATAAAACAGGTACTGATTTGAATGTAAATGGTAAAAAATTATTTTTACCCATTAGATTAGCAACAACTTTTAATGAGCATGGACCTGAACTTGCAAAAGCTATTTATTTATACGGAAAAGAAATAATTCAAAAAAGATTAGGAAATGTTAATTAGTTTTAAAAGTATTGCAAGGCAAAATGAAAATGAAAATGTTATTGAATTTTCATCTCAAGTTGAATTTGAAAATGAAAATGATTTTTTTTCTTATCGTTTTGACGAACCAAGCAACAAAATAGCAAATTTAATAGAAATTAAAAAAGATGGGACTCTTGTGAGAATTTTCGCAGGACAAACTTCATTAGAATTAGAATTAAATAAAGATATTGAAATAATTTATAAAATAGATAAATCTCAAATTTTTTTACTGACTCACATGAATAAAATAGAAATAAAATCTGAAAATGACATTAACTTTAAATATTTTTTAAAAGATTTTTCCAAAAATTTAATTGGAGAGTTTGAAATATTTTTGAAAATAATATAAAAAGCACTTTTAGTGCTTTTTATATTATTTGATACTTTTTGTTATTAATTTCAACAATATCATTTTTATAAATTTTTTTATTTCTTTCAAAAATTCTTTTACCATTTAAATTAACATTATTTTCAATAATAAAGTTTTTGCTTTCTCCACCTGTTGAAATGAGAGAAGATATTTTTAAAAATTGCGATAATGTAATAAAATCATCTTTAATTTCAATTTTAAGCATTAATTTATCCTTAGTGGTGAAATTAGTTGTAAATTATTAAAAGAGTCTTTATCTTTAATTAAAACAGGTTTTTCACTTGAATTCATTAAAATTTCAATATTATTTTCAAAAACATTTATTGCTTCTTTTATAAATCTTGAATTTAAACGAATTTTAATTGGTGTTCCTTCAAAAGTAAAACTATCATTTTTTAAAACAAGTTTTGTTGCACCTACTTCTTTTCTTTGGGAAGTAAAAATTATTTCTTCATTTGAAATACTAACATCTATTGCACTATATCTTTCATTTAAAACAACCATTGCTTTATTTAAATAATTATTCAAAACTCTTTTCTCAATATAAAGTTTTTTCTCAAAATTTTTAGGAATTATTTTTGTTACATCAATATAAGGCATATTTATAAGTTTTGCTTGGAAAATTGTATTTTCATCAATTATATTAATTTTATATTCATCAATTAATAATTCAACTTTTTCTGAATTTAAATTAGAAAAGAGATCGCGAAGATTTTTTGCTGTGATTGTAATATTGAAATCTCCATTTGTTAAAGTAGAACTCGATTCTTGTGCTAATCTGAAGGAATCTGTAGCGGTTGCTATTATTTTATTTAAATTCAAATTAAAATTCACTCCACTTAAAACTAAATTATTTGTTTCGGATGAACTAGAAGCAAAAGAAACATTTTTTATTACATCCCTAATAAATGAAGAATTGATAACTACTTTTTTATGATCGATTAAATTAAAATCAATTTTTGGATAATTTTCACTTTCTAAACAATTTATTGTATAAATATTTCCTTCATTTTCCAAATAAAGTATCAAACCTTCATTCCTTATAAAAACCTCACCATCTATTTTTTTTATAATATTTCTAAAAAGCGAAGAAGGAATAAGTAAAATACCAGGTTCTATTATTTTAAAATTTTCATTAGAAACTATTTTATGTTTTATAGAAACATCTCCATTAGATGAAATAATAGTTGTTGTAGATTCATTTACATCAAAATACAAACCTAAAAGAGCAGGAAATGGATTAGTAGAATCGATAGTTGGATTAAATATATCTAAGATTTTCTCAAGTGTTCTTCTATTTGATTTAATTTTCATATATTATCCTTATTGTTTTTTTATAAATTATATTTTAATATTTATTAATTATTATTATTAGTAGTGTAATTATGTAAATAAGTCATTTAAGGTAGACAGAATAAAGGTTTTTAAAATTTTATCTATGTAAATTGGTTATTCAAAATTGTTTATTTTGTTTTCAATTTCACCTAAAATATTTTTAAGATTAGCATCGTTTATAAGTTTTTGATTTATTCTATTAATTGACGTAATAACAGCACTATGAGTTCTATTATTGAAAATTTCACCAATTTTTTCAAAAGTTAATTCTAAAACATTTCTTATTAATCACATTGTAATATCCCTAGCAAGTACAATATTAGGAATTCTACTTTTGGAAATAAGATCACTTTTTGATATTTTATAATATTTTGTAACAATAGAAATTATCTTATCTTCATTTATATTGTTTTTATCAAGTTTTAAGTCACTGAAAATATTTTTCAAAACCAAATATGAATACGGGGTATTTTTAGCGAAGTCATTTGAATAGAATTTTACTTTATTTAGTGCCCCTATTAAATCCCTTATTGAATTAGAGTGATTTTTAGCAACAAATTCATAAGATTCTTCTTCTCATTTATCGGGATTTAGTTTTTCTTTAATAACTAAAAATTTTAAAATTGTTTTTAAATCATTTATAGAAGCTTTTTTCATCCCTAAAGTTAATCCGCTTTTGAATCTTGTTATGAATCTTTGTTCAAATCCTCCTAATTCATCAGGTTTTTTATCAGAACAAATAACAATTTGTTTTTGTTGTTCTAAACTATTGTTTATTATGTCAAAAACTATTTTTAAAATAACTTCTTTATTTTTATAATTTTGCACATCATCGAAAAGTAAAACATCTGCATTTTTATAGAAAGATTTTAAATTTTCTAATTCTTCATTATTTCCTTTTTGCATTAAAAAAACCATTTTTTGTGTAATTAAATCAGGATTTATATAAACAACACTTTTATTAGATTCTTTTAAAATTTCGTTTCCAAGCGCATGGAGTAAATGAGTTTTACCCAAACCTGAATTAGAGTGAATGAAAATTGGATTAAAGATAATTTCTTCTTGTTTATAAACATTTTTAATTGCTCTTAAAACATCTTTATTAAAATCACACTCAACCAAATTCTCAAATGTAAATTTTTTATTAATAAAATTTTCAAAATTAGTTTTTTTATTAATAATTTTGTCTATTTTGTTTATATCATCACTATCAAAATTAGTTTTTTTATCTTGTTTAGTAAGATAAATAACATTTAAATCTCTTAAAAAGATTTGTTTTATCCCATCTTTTATTATATAAAAATAATTTTCCTTTATAAAATTTGTAATTTTTTCATTTCCAAATTTTATAAAAACTTCATTATCGTTTACTTTTTCAATTTCTAAATTAGAAAAAAAATTTTTCATCAACATTTCGTCATTAATTGCTGAGTCAATATAATCAATTAAATTCTTGGTTTTTAGGTAATAATCATATTTATTATCAAAGATTTCTTTTTTCATGGAATCATTATAATTAATTTAAGATTTAAATTGTTCTAATTTTTTTAATTTACAATGAATTTACATTTTATTAACATTTTTATAAACATATTTATGAATTTATGTAAAGTTACAAATAAGAATTAAAGTTCATCTTTATTTTTAAGTAAAAAACACTTAAAATTTTAAGTGTTTTTAAAATTTGTATTCAAAAAATATTAAAACTTTACTGTTT